>JBCCCX010000056.1:0-14615 GCA_039033275.1 Pseudomonadota bacterium
CCGCAAGAGACCCTGTGAATAGGCGAACGTCTTCGCCCGGACCTCTTCCGAAGCCAGATAGACATCCGCCGGCGCCGCGACCGCCGTAGGCATCCACATCAACGCCACGAAAATAGATAGAAGAACCTCGATCAAACGGGCGATGCCAGCCTCCTACGGATATAGATCCCGAAACGAGTTCGGGGACTTCGCAGGACAGCTCTAGGGCAGTCATCAAACGCGATCATACGTCATATGGCGTAGGACGACGCTCTTGATCTTGGGTGGCAGGCCACGCGGAAAATTCGGAATGAGAGTTTCACTATTTTTGGAAACGACGAAGAAACCGGTCCTAGCAGATTACGCCCGTTCCCTATCGTTGAAGACGAAAGCCTCGATCATCACGGAAGGAAATAATCGCGCATTCTCTTTGAGGTGATGATGCCACACGTCCGAGGGAGCGACTGTCCAACCTTCGCCTTTGATCAGGTGCGCCGGTGCGGCCCTAATCCCCGGACTTAAGGAAGCAATACGAATAGGCGATTTTCCATGCGTTTAGAGGATTTTAACGGCACTAAAGGCTTGAACTGCCGTCGACTACTCTGCTGCCTTAGCGTCGGCTTGGGGCGTGTCATTTTGGGGCGTTTCAGCGTGGAAGCTGCCGACGGTTTCGCGCAGGTAGGCGATCAGATCGCGGCGATTGCGGTCGGACGAGATTCCGGCGAAGCTCATCGTCGTTCCTTTTGCATAGTCCGAGGGGCGCTTGAGAAACCGGTCGAGTTCGGTGCCGTCCCATGTCCCGTCCAGGCCCGACAGAGCTTCGCTGTAGGGAAAATCCTTTTCAGCGGCGATCGGTCGGCCCCAAAGCCCTTGAAGCGAAGGCCCGACCTTCTGTCCTTGCCCGATATCGAGTGAATGGCACGCCGCACATTGCTTGAAGAGCAAGCGTCCCCGATCGATGTTCGGTGCGCCCTTATCCTGCGCAAGAGCCGGGGCGGCCGTAAGGCAAAGAAGCGCGACGAGGCTCGGAAGTCTAACCATCGCCTTCATCCTTGAGGGCCGCGGCATCGAAGAGGGCGACCGTGTAGTCGCCTGTGCCCTGACGGAAGGGTTTGACGCGGGTCTGGTAGGTTTCTGACCGCCACATTTGCAGCGCTGCCGCTTCGCAAGGGTAGGTTTCCAGGACAAAGGCGCGAGCATCGGGCCACACCCCTTCTAGGACGTGCAAGGGCCGACCGACGGACAGGTAGCGCCCGCCATGATCCGCGACGACATTCGTCTCGCGCAGGGCTTCGGCATAGGGTGCCGCGCTCTCCCGGTCGAAGTTCTCGACCAGTATGACGAGCACGACGGGGCTTGTGCAGGACGCATCTGCGTCCGTGCCTTCAGCAGACCCCGGCACTGGCTGAGCCGGCTGAACGGTCTGGCACGCGGCGAAGGCGGCGCAAGCGGCGATGATGAGGGGAAGGCGGATCATGCCGGCGACCGGGCCTCTATGAAGTGACGCCAATTGTCCTGGTAAGCGCCGGTCCATTCCTTCGGCGCGGAGAGGAAGTCCGGGAAATGGATTTCGGCATAAGCCCGTATCTTGGGCGGCAACGCCTCGGGTCCGCTGACCTTGTGCGCGACGAGATGGTTGTAGATGCGCCCCGGGCGGCCTTCCATCATCATCCAGGGACGCCATTGCTTGTGGGAATGCCACGCTGCCATGGCCGGCAACGAATGGACGTCCGGATCCAGGACGTCCGCCAAGGCCATCCGCCATGTATTATGCTCCGAATAGACCAGCTCGGCGCCAGACGAGGCGCGCGGCCACTCCGCTGGATCGAGCGGGTTCTTGCGGCGCGCCTGCGCGTCCAGCGCGACGACCAGCGTGTCGCCTTCGACGTCCACGGGCATGAAGAATCCGTCCCGGCGCATCCCTACCGGATTGACCAGCAGACGCCATCCCGCACTGTTCAAAGCGACATTGGGATCAATGGGATAGTTGAGCGGCCCGTTGCGCAAATGCCAAACGGGAAGCGTCTCGTCGGTGAGCGGATTGGTCCATTCCTCCAACACGTCTCCTGTCCGAAGGTCTGTATGCAGACCGAACTCCATGGCCAGGAACCGGACCGTGCCGTCCGGCTGGCGGATCGTGCGAGACGGAGAGAACCCTTCCATACCGTAGAGCGGGACCGCTTCGGCTCCGTCGATCATCGCGAAAGTCGTACCACTGTAACGCAGGAACGCCTCTTCGCCGTCGCGGTTGGAGGCCGACATGCGCCGGAACAAGTCAAGGTGGAAGTCCGGGTCGTCGAGGGGCAGGTCAGCTGCGGTCCCGAAACGGTCGCGCTGATGCGGCGGCGCCGTTGCGCAAGCGGCGAGCCCCGCCGCTCCGGCTGCCACGGCCGCGCCCAGGAGTGCGCGTCGGTTCAGTCCGATCTCACTGTGAATCATGGTGCGGCCTTTCTCATGCGAGCAGGATTTCCAGCGCGGCCCGCTCTCCGGACTCCAGCGCACCCTCGCAGCCGCGATGGTCGACCGCGGCCCAGTCGCCGGCGAAATGCATCCCGCCCACGGGCTGGCTCACGACATCGGCGAATGCGGACACCTGACCGGCGCGCCAGTAAGGCCAATCGCCCCGCGCATAACGCTCGACCGACTTGTTGACGACCTTGTGCACTTTCACCTTGCCTGCGCTCGCGGGTCGCATACGCGCCATTTCCCGCAGGATGAACTCGCCGACCTCCTTCTTGCTCATCAAGAAATAGGGCCAAGCCCCCTCCCCTGTCAGATCGGCGATCAAGTTCGTGACCTCGCCATCGGGACCGTGCGCGAGGGGCCGGATGCTTTCGATGACGGTGTCGGTCCACATGCCGGGCGGCAGGCCGTCCTTCTCCCAAAAAGGCTCGGTCGGAACCATGTAGACCTGAATGGCGTCGACATAGGGCAGCTCGTCTATGGCGCGTTGCTGCCGTGCCGGAAGCATGCCGTTGAAATGCATGCGGCGCATGACCGTCAGTGGAACCGTATTGACGACCCGGTCCGCCAGATGTCGCGAACCGTCCGCGCAGAGCAGCTCGACCTTGTCACCTTGCTGGGAAATGGACAGGACCGGCGTGTCGTAGCGAATCTCCGACGCCAGTGTCGCGGCCATGGTTTCGGGCAGTCGCTCCATGCCGCCGACAATGTGCTTGGCTTCGGAGAACATACGCGGCCCGCCTGCCAAGGCCCAATGCCAAACCCTCATATAATGCAGAAACGAGGTGTTCTCGAGGCGATTGGTGAACGATCCGATATCGATCAGACGGATCGCCCGTTCGCTCAGGCCCTTGGAACGGAGATAGTCACCCGTCGGTATGTCGAGATGATGGAATTCCGGCCGGATCCAGTCGGAAGTCGAGGAAAAGGGATCGTCCTCCAGCATGATCTGGCTGAGCGCCATGTCGGGCTTGTGCGACTTGTACGCATCCGGGAAGGGATTGAGAGGATGGGTCGGCCAATCCTCCTCCATGATCGGCGTGCCGTCGATCCACAGCATGCGCGTGGCTTCGGTCTTGCGCATCTGCACGGGCTTTTGAAGCTCGAGGCCCAGCTCATGGCAGAGGTTCAGCGAGCGGGCGTACATGCCGCCGATGACGGCCAGGCCTGCCTCGGGCTTGCCCGGAACCTCGTCCAGCGTGATGACGCGTCCGCCCGGGCGGTGGGACGCCTCGAACACGACCGGCTTGCGCCCTTCCTGCTCCAGCAGGCGGGCGGCATACAAACCTGCGAGACCCGCGCCGATGACGATGACGTCGTGATGCTCGGCGAGCTTGTTGGCGAAGGCAGGGCGGGCTGCTCCTGAGAGAGCCAGCGCGCCTGCCCCAGCAAGCGCTGTTCTGCGGTTGATCATGGCGCCATCCCTTCCAACACGAGGTTCAGAAGCTCGGCATTGTCGAAGTCCCGGTCCACTTCGCCCAGATGCACCAGAACGAGATCGCGCGATGGCACGACATAGACACGCTGGCCGCCATATCCGCTGAAATAGACCACATCGTCGGCCAGGAACGGCTCGCCGGCGGCAACGGTATAGGTGACGCGGTCGTCCGCCATGAGGCGGCGGGCGGGTTGGTAGGGCGTGCCCCGCCACATCCAGCCGAAATTAGGATTGGTGCGGACATCGCCCGCCATGCGGGATGTCCATCCCTCCGGCAGGAGACGCTCTCCCTCGACGACGCCATCGTCGAGGAAAAGCTGGCCCAGCCGGAGCCAGTCTTCGGCGGAAGCGAATAGGGCGGCATCCTGATGGGCCTCGCCGTCCGGGCGGTTCAGCCATACCGTCGCGTCGCGATTGCCGAGAGGCTCCCAGAGCGCTTCGGACAGATAGTCTTCATAGCGTTTGCCAGTGGCCCGGATAAGCACGGTGCCGAGCAATTCCGGAACGATATAGTTGTAGGCGAACTCTTCGCCGGGCCCCGTGATCGGACCGTACTGATCGATGATGATGTCCTTGGTGTAACTGCCCCAGTAGGCGCAGGCATCGCGCGAGAACATGCCTTCGGAATAGTGGGCGTCGCGTCGTATCTCGAGTCCGGCATGCATGGACAGCAGATCACGGATAGTGATGTCCGCCTTGTCGGTGCCCTGCCACTCCGCGATGAAGTCGGACGCCTTCTGGTCCACGGACCGGATGTACCCATCCTTCACCGCAGCGCCGATGAGCATGACGAGCGGCGAATAGTGCATGTGATAGGTGTGGTGCAACGTGTCGGGCGCCGTCTCCTCACCGTACCAGACCAGTTTGGGATCTCCTCCGACCTGCAACAGTACGGCCTCACTGCCATGGGTTTGTGCATAACGCTCGATCGCCGCCCCGAGGGCTTCTGGAACAGCTCCCGCCGGAGCCGCGAGATCCGAACCGGAGTAATCCCCTTCGACGATGGCTTGCGGCTGGAAGAAATCGACCGGCCACGGCAGCGTTTTCGGAAGATTGGTGCGCCGCTGCTCGAGCAAGGGGTCATCGCAGGCAGCCACGGCCGTCTGGGTGCCAGGGCTGCCTGCGAGTTCCTCCCTGTCAGTCGAGGGGACCGTCTGACAGGCAGCCAGGACAATTGCCGAGAAGAGAAGAAGGTTGCGCATATCAGTACCTGTAACGGACACGGATTTCGGCGCGGCGGCCTTCGCGCAGGCGGACCAGCGGGGCGAAGCGGCTGCCGAAGAAGCCCCCGCCGAAATCCGTGAAGCGGGTCGCGAATTCGGGACTGTCATCGTCCAGGAGGTTCAAGACACCGAACTCCAATCGCACGCGGTCGCTTTCGACGCCCGCCCTCAGATTGACGAGGTTCAGATCGCTGATCTGTGCCCGGTTGATCTCCGAGATGTATTGCTTGCCGCGGTAGCTGTATTCGCCCCGCAGGAAATAGTCCGTTTCCGGAACGAGTGCGAAAGGCGCGCTGTATTCGCCGGCGATCGTTCCCGTCCAATCGGGTGTATTGGGAAGGCTGTTGCCTGACACGTCGGCATTGCCGAGCACCCGCAGAGCGTTGTTGGACTGGAATTCCGTATACTCCGCATTGTTGTAGGACAGTGTCGCGATCAGGTCGAAATTGTCGGACACCTCGTAGGTACCGTCGAATTCGGCGCCGAAGATCTCCGTGCCGCCAATATTGGCCAGGAAGTTGATGATCGTCCCGTCGAGACCGACCGTCTCGAACCGGGTGGCCTGATTGCTCCAGTCGATGAAGAAGCCAGCGGCGTTGAACGTCGCCCGGCCGTCTTGGGAGGCCCATTTCAACCCGGCCTCGTAGCTCCACATCTCCTCTTCATCGATCGTGATGAATTCGGTCGGAACGTTGGACGAGGTGTTGAAGCGTGCCGGGTTAGTGCCTTTGGAAACCGAAGCGTAGAGGTTCGTCGTGTCGGAGGCCTCGAACTCGAGGATGGCGCGCGGCAGGAAGCTGTCGGTCGTTGCCTCAAACACGTTGCCCGCGCGGTCCACAAGCTGCTGTTCCTCCGACTGCAGGCGCGCATCCACGGACAGGGTCAGGGCTTCGGTGAAGTCATACGAGACGGACGCGAAAGCCGCGTAAGTTTCGACATCGCTGAAGGACGTGCCGAAAGCGCCCAGCGCGGAGGAGCTGTCTTCTTCGAAATAGAACACGCCGGCAAGGTAGCGGAGCCGTTCGTCGGCCGGGGATGCGATGCGGAGTTCCTGGGAGAAATTGTCGTTCGTGGACGCCACCAGCGTACCGAAAGCGGGGAACGGCGTGTAATCTCCGTCGAATTGCGTCGCGCCCTCTTCCTCGACGATCAGCGTCTGGCTGGAAATCGTGAAGTCGCCGACCTGCCAGTCCATCTCCAGTTGGCCCCGCCGCTGCTCCGAGTCAGAGAAGCCGTCATTCACCCGGTCGAGGTTCAGGCCCAGGAAGGCCGGGTCGGGATCGATCGTGCCGCAGAAGTACTGGTTGACCCCCGCCGCGTTCGGGAAGCAATTGTTGAAGAGCGCGGCAGGCTGGATGTAGCCCGGGACCTGGCGATTGTCCTCGCGCTTGTAGAAGCTCCCGCGCAGCCGCGCCTCGAAGCTCTCCGTCGGGGTGAAGGTGAGCCAGCCGCTGACACCCGATCGGTTGAGTATGCCGAGTTCGCGGCCGTCCAGCGTGCTTTCATACTCGCCGCCGAACTGTTCCGTGTTCGCGCTAACCCGGTAGAGCAAGACATCCTCGACGATCGGGCCGGACGAGGAGATGTGTCCGTCGAACCGGCCGTTCTCGCCCACTGTGGCACGGATCTCACCCGCCTGCTCGGCAGTGGGTTGTCGCGTGATGTAGTTCACGGCACCGGCGAACGTCGCCCGCCCGAACAGGGCCGCCTGCGGACCCTTTATGACTTCCAGTCGGGCGATGTCGCCTGGGAACACGGTCCGGCCCAAGGTCGAGGAGAATGCCCCGTCTTGGAAGGTCGAAGTAGTTTGTTCGGTGCGGGCGAAGGAGGTCGATGACGCGCCGCGAATGAAGGGCTGTTCAACGCCCCCCGAGATGTTCTGCATGGCCAGGCCCGGCGTGAACAGCGCGGCGTCCGTAATGTCGCGAATGTTCAACTTTTCGATCTGCGCTTCTGTAAAGGCCGTGATGGCGATCGGCACTTCCTGCAGCGTCTCCTCGCGCTTACGTGCCGTGACGATGATTTCGTCACCATCATAGTCGGCGTCGAGGTCGGCCGTTTGCGCGAAACCCGTGCTGGGCACGCCGAGCGCCATCAGAGCGCAGGCCGCTACAGAGAGCCCATATGGAAGCAAGCTCGCACGCTGCGCCCCCCTCGATACTTCGCTTTCAAGCGAAGCCGCGAAATCTGTGACTGCATGATAGGTCATTTGTCCCCTCCCAATGGGTTTTGTCCCGCCGCATCAGATTCGCCCTTTTGTCCCTCTCGGTGCGTGGGTCTGGCGATGACTGATGCACCGCCTGCTTCGACGCTGTTCTCTATCTTGCTCAAGTCGCATTGGCGGATATGCTGCACATCGACGCGAGTTGTGCGGCGTGGAGTATTGACCTGCCGTGAAATGCGACTCGCGTTGAGGTCTGTATTTTGAATTGATGCAGATGCCCGCCAGTGGCAGCCTGTCATTATTATCATCGGACTTCAGCACGAGTGAAAGGAGGGCCGTGCCGACACGCAACCGCACGACCGGGTTCTCAAAGCAACAGGCGCGGATTACGCGGGACCTGGCCATCCATTACGCCGCGGCACCGCTCATCACCGCGATCCTGTTCGGAGTGAACCGTGTGGGTTTCGCGCGCGAGGTCTCCCTTCCGCAAGGCATACTCTACTGGCTGGGGATCGGCCTTATCGTATGGATCACGCTCGATCTGACGACCCGCCTCGTTCGCGTGGTTTGGCCTTCCCTGGAAGCCGGCGGGCTCAGCCAATTGGTTCTGGGAGCCGTCCTCGGTGTCGCATTCGTCACATTCCCTCTTTCGACCTATATGGAATCGTTCGTGTCGCAGCTGGCGCCGGGGCATTCCTATAGAAACGATATTCGCATCGACAGGATTGTCAGGAATCCGCTGGATGTTCTGAAATTCGCCGGCCTGCCCATCTACTGGGTGCTGGCTAACCTTTTTACGAAGATCATCCTCAGGACCAATCCCTACGCATCGACGCTGCCTTGGAAATCGGACCAGGAAAGGAAGGCTGGCGTACAGGCGCCTGCCGCACAGAAACTTCTCGAACGCCTTCCCGAGGCGCTTCGCGCGCCGCTTATCTTCATCCAGGCTGCAGACCATCATGTCTGCGTCAGGACGGAGGAAGGCGAAGCCCTGATCCGCGCGCGCTTTTCCGACGCCGTCAAGGACGCCCAGCTCTCCCAGGAGGGCGTTCAGATCCACCGGTCGATCTGGGTCGCCGAAGACGCGATCGAAACTGTCTTCAAGGATCAGCGGCGCTGGCTGCTGAAACTGCATGACGGGAAGATTTTCCCGATCAGCCGGTCCGCCGAAGGCCTCCTCCGCGCCAAAGGCTTCATTTGAACCTTGCCGATGCCACGCCCTACCCCATCGGTCTCGCTTTCATTGTTTCTTTGTAGATTGCGTATGCTGTTCTGTACTGTTTGGTGAACTCGGTTGCGGGTTCGAGGTAGTCGGCCAGGTTGGCGCGGGCATAGGCGGCCACTTTGGGCGGCAGCGCGTCCAGTCCGGGGACCTTCCGGGCGCTCAACCGGGCGAACACCTTGCCGGGCCTGCGTCCCATCATCATCCACGGATGCCACGGCTTGTTGCTCTGCAGCGCGGCATGGAAAGGCAGTGAGGTCAGGCGCGCGTCCACCAGGTCGGCCGTCTTGACGAAGTAGGTGGAGTGCTCGGAAATGTGCAGCGTCTCGCCGGTCGACTCGCGCGGCCAGTCTTCGGGCGACAGGGCGTTGGGGCGGTTGGAGGTGACGTCGAGCGCGAAGCTGGAATAGTCCCCCACCTCCACCCAGGGCAGGCGGAAGGCGGGCGCGTCGTCCACGGCGTCGAACGCGCCGAACGCGTTCATGGCGGGCGACAGGGCGAAGTTGACCGGTCCGTTGCGCTGGTGCCAGACGGGCAGGGTCTCGTTCGTGTAGGGGTTGGTCCACTGGGTGAGCGGCTCCCCGGTCTCCAGGTCGGTGTAGACGGCGAACTCGGCGAACATGAAGCGCTGTGTGCCGTCCGCCATGGACTGGATGCGGTTGCTGCCCAGCCCTTCGATCCCGTAGAGCGGGCGGACCGGCTCGCCGGGCGCGACCCCGAAGGCCCGGCCCGAATAGTGAACACGCCCCACACCAGACGGATCCAGATCCCCCGCCAAACGCGCCATCGCAGACACGTTGAACAAAGGATCCAAGTAGGGCGGAGAAACCATAGCGACGCCGCGCGTCGCAGCGGCTTCGCCCGCACGCGCCGTGCTGCAGCCCGCCGCAAAGGGGAGGGCGGCACCGGTGAGGGCCAGGGCGCCCATGACCCGTCTCCGGTCCGGGCCGAATGTGGAAGCGGCTGAGGAAGGTGTTTCGTTCATGGGGCTCTCCGACTTGGAATGTCTTCGGATGTCTTCCGGGCTTTGCGTTGACGCCATTGTTAGGACCGTTCCCGCATGCATGCGCACGGCTTGTCGCGGCCCGGGGCACAAACCCGCGCACATGTCGCCAAACCGCACTGACGCAATGTCGGACGCGGTGCCCCTGCGCCCCGGTCACGCCCACGAACGCAAGCCGTGCAGTCGTTCAAGGGACGTAGCCAGACGGCTTTCGCGAAGAATGCCGGAACGCCAAGCCACCTGCGCGCCGCAACAGGCCATGCTGCGACATCGATCTTGCGCGCGATCCGACTTTGTTTGCAATGTTGGCCGCAACACCCACTGGCTGCCGTTCCGATGTGAGCGACGGCGCGAAGGGTTCGACGGGAGCGCCTGGAAAATGTCCGGCGAGGTCCGTCGCCGAGGGCAAAGGAGGCGGACATGGCCGATATAAGACGCACGTTACACAATGCGGGAATGGCTCATCCGGGCGGCCTTCAGCGCCGGGACATTCTGCGCGCTGGCGGTCTGGGCAGTGCAGGGATGATGCTGAGCGCCTGCGCGACGCCCTCCGCCGCTGCCCCGGCATGCGGCCCGGACGAAAGGCTTTCGCCCGAATATAGACAGGCCGTCCACTCGGTTGGTCCTGGTTCGACGCTAAAGGGGCCGAGCCCGGATTTCGGCTGGCAGGACCCGGCCGAGAACTTGAAGCTGCTGTCCCGCATGTGGGGCACGGTGGAGGAGGGGCGCGAGGCTTACCTCTATGTGTTTGGCCCCGCTTTCGGCATGCTGGACGCCGGCCATTACGTCCCGCTATTCCGCCTGGAAAGCCTCGCCGTCGTTCGGACCTATCCCCAGCCGAACGGCGCCTACCGCTATCTCGCCCGGCAAGCGATCCTGTTCACCGACTTCATCACCAACGAAGTGCTCGACACGTGGGAGAACCCCTATACGGGCGAGACCAACGAGGTTTTCCACTACCGTGACGGGCCGTTGGACTATGTGCTCGACCCGAACGCCTTTCCGGAGCGTTATGCGATGGAGAATGCGGACAAGATGAAGCGCTCTCTCGTGCTCGACTGGTTCCACCGAGGCGAGTGGTCCTTCGGCGATGCCATTGCGCGCACGACCCTGCCCAACAAACTCGATCCAAAGGAATGGCCGCGCGCATCGATCGGCGATACATGGGAAACGTTCGAGGTTTACCGCTGGCAGGCCCGCACGGACGAGATGGAGGATCCGGACCTGCCGTCCATTCCGTCCTTCATCGGCGACTTCCAGACGTTCAAGCCCTGGGAACCCTGGATGCTCATGGGGCAGACGCCGGGCAAGATCTTCTCGGTGCGCAGCACGTTCAAGCCGGACGGACTGGACGGCGTTCCCAAACATGTGGTCGACTATATCAGCCGGGAAATGCCCGACTTCCTTCACGCCCCCACGGCGTTCGACAAGAGCTACAAGCTCAACGACGCCCATTACAAAGAAGCGCGCGAGCCGGTCCTGGCTCCGCTGCCTCCGATCCGCCGGGGCTGAACGATGATCTTTCGTCCGAACAGGCGTGCGGTCCTCCTGGGATTGGCCGCAAGCACAGCCCTCGGATCGACGAACTACGCCCGGACGCCGTCGGAGCGCTCGGTCATCGTCATAGGGGCCGGATTGTCGGGGCTGCACGCCGCGCTGATGCTGCAGGAGGAAGGACTCGACGTCACCGTCGTCGAAGGACGCGACCGCGTGGGCGGACGGATATTCACGCTAGACGATGTGCCGGGCCACCCCGAAGCCGGCGGTAACGGCATCGGCGCGGGCTATGCCCGCGTGCTGGACCGCGCCCGGTCGCTGGACGTTCCGCTCATTCCGGTGCGCGAGCGCACGGAAGGCACGCAACGCGACAGCCTCATCGGGCTGGGCGACCGTATCATCCGCCAGGAAGATTGGCCCCTGTCGGAACTCAATCCATTTCCCAAGGCCCAGAGGGGAACCATGCCCTGGTCCTTCCAGTGGCCGTCCCTAATGAAAGGCAACCCGCTGCCCGACACGCAGAGTTGGCTCGAGCCGCAATATGCAGAGTGGGACATCTCGATCCACGACTTCATGCAGCGACAAGGTTTTTCGGACGCCGCCATAGATCTGGCCTGTGGGACGGGCATGCTCTACGGCACCAACCCCTACGATTTTTCCACCCTGGCTATGTTTCACACGTTGGTGTGGGGGAACTTGCAGCGCCAGATCGGGACCGAGGCCTTCGCCGTGAAGGACGGCAATCAGCGGCTCCCCGAAGCCATGGCCGCCGCGCTGTCGAAACCGCCGCGCTTGTCCTCGCCCGTCCGCGCCGTGTCGCAGACGGACCGCAAGGTCTCCGTGCATCTGGTGGACGGAGATGTTCTGGAAGCGGACCACCTCATCGTGACGATCCCGTTCTCGGCCATGAAGCACATCCGCTTCGATCCCGTCCTGCCCGCCGAGAAAAACCACATCGTGCAGGAAATGGGCTACACCAAAGCCTTCCAGGCCCATTTCGTCCCGACTCGCCCGTTCTGGGAGGATGACGGCCTTCCGGCAGATATATGGACAGACGGCCCGGCGGGACGCTTCGCCGCGCTGCGCTACGGCGACACGGACGCGCCGACCACATTCCTGTCCTTCGTGAACGGCGCGCAGGGCGAGCGGCTCGAACGCATGGGCCCGGACCGCGCCGTGGAGACCATACTGGACTATCTGGCCCGCATCCGGCCGTCCACGCGCGGCGCGTTACGTCCCGTGAAGACCTATAGCTGGCAGGCCGATCCCTTCGCGGGCGGGCTCTATTCGTCTTGGAAGCCTGGGCATGTCACGCGCTTCGCCCCCACAATCCACGAATGCGTGGGGCGCGTGCACATCGCCGGCGAACACACCGCTCAGCTCAATCGGGGCATGGAAGGCGCCATGGAATCCGGAGAACGCGCAGCACTCGATGTCCTGGACCGGCTCGGATAGGCGTGTGCGCCGAGGCGGCTGCGGCTAGTCCTGTGAAAGGCCCGCAATCACCGCATTAGGCAGGAAACTGTCGTCCCAGGCATCTTTCTGGAACAGTCCGATGCGCACGATCACCAGATCGTCATCGGGCGAGACATAGACGCGCTGACCGCCATAGCCGTCGAGGATGATCATGCGGTCGTCGGCAATCGGCTCGGACGCATTGACCACGTAGTTCACCGTGTCCGCCATCCGCCGTTCGGCCTCATAAGGCGCGCTCAGCCAGGCATAGCCGTAATTGGCTTTGGCGGGGGAAGGCGTCATCATCGCCTCCACCCAGGAAGCCGGAACGACCTGCCGGTCGCCAAAGCGCCCCTCTTGCGCCAGCAGGATGCCAAGGCGAAGCCAATCGTCCGCATCCGCATAGAGCGCCGCGTTGAAATGGGGGCGTCCACCTTCGCGGTCGAGCCAAAGCTGGGCGTCAGACGCCCCGATCGGTTTCCAGACGCGCTCGGATAGATAGTCCGCGTAGCGTTTGCCGCTCGCCCGCTCCACGACGATCCCCAGGATTTCGGGCACCAGATAATTATACTCGAATTTCGTGCCCGGCTCCCACGCCTTGTCGAACAGGATCGCGGCTTCCGTCGTGCGAGAGCCGAAAAAGAGCTGCGTCGATTTCGCGGCCGGGTCGATGCTGTCCTTGTAGAGTTCCAGTCCGCTGCTCATCTGCAGCAGATCCTCGACGCGGATCTCGCCTCGCGGGTCGTCATCCCACTCAGGCAGGAAGTCGCCGATGCGCTGATCGACTCCTTCTATGAAGCCGTCCTCGATCGCGGCGCCGACCAGCGTAACAAGGGCGAAGTAATTCAGATAATAGGTGTTGAGCAGCGTGTCGGGGTCAAAGCCGTCGCGGGTCCAGACGCGGTCGATCGCGCTGTCCTTCCACACCATGACTGTGTCCGACTCCAGGCGCTGCGCCCAGTCCGTAATGGCGACCCATGCCGCGTCATCGACTTTAGGTTCCGCCCGGACGCTCAAGGGCGTTTGATCTTCGGCACCGCCGACTGTCTCCTTGGGCGTGAACCAGGCGATAGGCCAAGGCCGCACCTTGGGAAAATTGGACAGGCGCTCCGCCATGATCGGATCGTCCGAAAGCGGTCGGGCATCGGCGGCCTGTTGCGTCGCGCAGCCGACCATGCAGCATGTCGCGCACAAGGCGATGGCGAGTCGGGAAACGGTTTTTTGCGTCGCTTTATAAGTCATGATCCCAGAGTACACTGCCCCATGGGTGGATCGACTTGTTTGTCGCGAATGCGGGCTGCGGATGACGGGATTTCGTCGTTCCGACTCGGCGTCGATGTCGCGGACCCGGAAAGAGACCATTTCCGAGGACCTTCGAGCCTTATGGCAGATTTCTTCGCACGTAGGTCGCTGAAATCGGAAATGGTATAATGAAAGTGTGCATCCGTCCTGCGGTTCCTGCCAGCGACGGTCTTGTATCAAATGGTACGAAAGCTGCGCCCGATCTATTGTGCAGAACAGTGTATCGCGAGTCGCGATTGGCGCAGGATGCAGTGTGTTTTGATCCAGAACATAGGTCGCAGCTCGCTCCCTAAACCACTCATCTTGAAACTGTCCGCCCGTGATGTTGCCCATGCAGGGTTACGGAACGGGCAGGATTTCAAGGAGTGACATGATGCGAAACGGAGTCGATGCGGACATCAGGGACCGGCGTGCCGTTCTACAGGCACTCGGAATGGCCGGGGTCGCGGTGCCGGCCTTGGCGGCTTGCGCAACGGTGCCGGGGAAGGGGACGCCTTCGGTTTCTCCGCCTTACTTGGATCCTTTGTTCAACGTGTCTGCGATGGCGCGTTTGGCGGGGGATCTGGATCCGTCTGGTGTGGGGCGGGTGCACTATTCGGGCCGGGCCTTCGGGGTTGCGCCCGGCGAGCCGGTCCGCCCGCTCTACGGGATCGAAGGGCTGGGCAGCAACCGCATCCAGTCCATGGCGGACGGCACGCAGCGCTTCATGTTCGCCGAGTTCGCCGTCTACACCGACCTGGAGACCGGCGCGCCGCTCACCCAGTGGACCAACCCCTACACGAACGAGACCCTGCCCGTCTGGCACCAGCGCAACGGACCGGTCAACTTCGCCCTGTCGCCCGCCATGAACGCGTTCGGCGCGTTCGACG
>JBCCCX010000057.1:0-14514 GCA_039033275.1 Pseudomonadota bacterium
CGCCATCGGCTTCGCGCTGATTGCGCTGGCCCCGGACGGCGTCTCGCTCGCCCTCGCCCTCGTGTTCTTCGAGTTCACGTCGATCTTCTGGAACGTCGTCTCGCTCTCCTACCGGCAGCGCGTCGTGCCGGACGCGATCCTCGGCCGGGTCAACGGGGTCTACCGCCTGCTCTCGTGGGGCGCGATAGCGCTCGGGCTCGCGCTCTCCGGCGTTCTGGTCCGGATCGCCGAAGGCGTGGTGCCCCGCGACCTGGCCCTAATCGCGCCATTCGCGCTCGCGGCATTGGCGGTGCTGGTCCTGACCATCGCCGTCTGGCGATCCTTGCGTCGGGGCTTCGATGCGCCAGTCGTCAGTGCGGGGAGGTAGCAAAGGGCCGTGTCGCCCTGGTCGTTTGAATCATGGTCGGGCGATGTTTCCACGCCTGAGGCGATGCCACCACGATGTGATGATGGCATACCGGTTTCCATGGCGCTCATCACTCTTTCCGTTTCCGGCTACCGTTCCCTTCGCAGCCTGATCGTTCCGCTCGAACGGCTGAATGTCGTCACAGGCGAGAACGGTACCGGCAAGACGAGCCTTTATCGGGCGCTGCGGCTGCTCGCCGACGTGGCGCAGGGACGGGCCATCGCGTCGCTCGCGGCCGAGGGTGGGATGCGCTCGACGACTTGGGCCGGCGGTTCGAACTACTCCAAGGCCATGCGCTCCGGAATCTCACCGATACAGGGCAATGTCGGCGACGCTCCGGTCTCGCTGCGGTTGGGATTCGCGTCCGAGGATTACGGTTACGCCATCGACCTCGGCTTGCCGATCCCAAGCCCCGGGGCCGGGCGGGGTCAGCCGTCCCTCTTCGGCGACGATCCGGAGGTGAAGGCCGAGGCCGTCTGGGTGGGCGAACGCCTGACCCGACGAAACACCATCGCACGTCGCGGCAATGCGTCGGTCCTCGTACAAGGACAGGACGGACGGCTGCGGCCCGTCGTCACCGACCTCGCCCCCTTCGAGAGCATGATGATGCGCGCGGCCGACCCGACCGGAGCGGCCGAGCTTCTGCACCTCCGGGAGCGGATGCGGGGCTGGCGGTTCTACGATCACTTCCGCATCGACCGCGACGCGCCGGCCCGGCAACCTCGGATCGGAACGCGCACGGTCGCGCTCGCTTCCGACGGGTCCGACCTCGCGCCAGCGATCCAGACGGTGCGCGAGATCGGGAATGGGCCGGCCTTCGACGCCGCAATCGAAGACGCCTTCCCAGGCTCCTCGATCGAGATCGAGGCAACGGACGGCCTGTTCCGCCTCGCAATGCGCCAAGAGGGTCTGCGCCGGTCCCTCGCGACGTCGGAGCTGTCGGACGGCACCCTGCGGTATGTGGCACTCGCCACGGCTTTGCATACGCCAAGGCCGCCCGAGCTGATCGTCCTGAACGAGCCCGAGAGCAGCTTCCATCCGGACCTCCTCCTACCCTTGGCACGGATGATCGCGGCCGCGAGCGCCCGGAGCCAGATTATCGTCGTGAGCCATGCCCGCGCCCTCGCCGAAAGTCTCGGGGCGCATGGGGCGCAGATGCTCGCGCTTGAGAAGGTCGAAGGTGAGACCGTGGTCAAAGACGTCGAGGTTCCGCCTTGGGCCTGGCCCGAGCGGTAGATGAAGGGCTTCGGTCGGGCCTGCCCATCCGCGGGGCGCGGGAGCGTCTGAGTGAGGTTTTACCGGGTCACGGCCGCTCGACCGGCTTGTCCAGAACGGATCACCAACACGCACGCGTACTGGGTAGCAGCCCGCCCTCGTACAGCAAGGTCAGCTTCGAGCCCGAAGTGGTTTATGCTTCAAGACGCACTAACGACCGTTTTGTGAATTCGGATTGCACGACAGCTGTTCTAATCAGAATTTCCGAACTTTCTCACCTTGGCGAAGGATATAGTCGGCACCTTTCAGTCCGAGCTTATTTGGCCCGGCCCAGACAAGGTAATAGAGCGGTGCGTTTCGGGTATTGCGAATCAAGTGCGGTTTAGCGACGAAGGAAAATAAGCTTTTGAGCCGACCGACGTAGAGGTCGAGCAATCTTTCCGCTACATCTCCCTTCTTGGTCGTCACCTCGTTTCCGAATAGATCGACTTCGCGGCTATAGGCGATGGTTTGCCATTCGTCGGTTCCGAAGCAGGCGGTCAACTGATGAGCCCAGCGTTCCGGGACATCACCTGAACGAGTGATCAGGCGGTTGATGGCCATTGCCAGTGGAAAATTGATCACCACTTCCATTGTGCCTGTCTCCGCCAGCGCCTCAAGAGTCCCCCACTCCAGATGAGCGCCGTAGGGGTCGAGGAAAGCGACCCCGCGAATGTTGCGAGCCTTAAGAGACGGCGCGAGGTTGCGGATCAGCGGGTTGCAGTCGCCGACCTGAACCGTCACGTCGTTTCGTTCTACGGTGACAGCGCGTAATGTCTCAGCACGAGTTTCGTCGAGGTCGAAGAAATAGTGCCGGTGAAATCCGTTCTGCACGTTTAGCGCTCGCACAGGCGAACCAAGGATGAATTCCTCTTGCGCCTCGGTATCGTCAGGTTCTTCGAAAAAGGGCGAAGGTCCCACCGTCCCGCCCGTGCCACGCACTTTGGTGATGCAGGCACCTGCAAAGGCGTCGATGTAGACGCGCGTAAACGACTGCTTGCTCAGCGCCGTTCCGTAGAAATTCAGGTATGCTTCCAGTGCATCAAGTTTCGCTGCTGCCCAAGGCCCAACCGTGTTTTCACGGTGACCCTTCTTCATGCAAGCTCCGTCATTATCGCATTCGGCACGATCTGCCAGGGGAATCCGTTCCATTCCTCGCCTTCGAGTAGACGACCGCCAGATTTCGGGCGCGGCCCCCCCCACTGTTTAAAGAAGAACGCCGCATCGTACCGCTCGCAGGCGATACGCAATTCGGTCGCCCATGCCGCTTTCATCGGCCGTGCGCCGGGTCCGCTCTCGCCGCCGACAATCGCCCAGGCGACGCCGGTCAGGTCGGCCTCGCCAATCGGGCCGAGCAGCGGTTCGAATGAGATGAAACGCGCATCCGAGTTGATCTGCCGAAGGTGTTCGATTCGCCCTTTGTGGGCGGCATCCTCGACGGAAACGCCGAGCCAAATGTGTGTCGGCACTCGCCCGCCGTCATAGCGGTGGCGCACATAGTTGCGCATCAGAGACGACCGCTTGGTAAGCACCTGATAGACGTGCCAGTCTGCGGCCTCCATCGCATCGAACACCCGGTCAATGAATTCGCGGGGAATGTCTTTGTGGAAAAGGTCACTCATCGAGTTGACGAAGATCATTCGCGGCTTCTTCCAAAGCGCAGGCTGCCCGAGCCGTGACGGCCACAGGCGCAAGTCGAAGCCCTGTTCGTAGGGGTGTCGTTCGATCCCGCGCCAGCGTTCAGCGAATCTTTCCGCGTAACAGTGGTCGCAGCCAGGGCCAACCTTCGTGCATCCTGTAACGGGATTCCACGTCGCATCAGTCCACTCGATTTCAGACTTCTGTGCCATCCTGCTCGACCTCATCCTTTTAGCCAACACTAGACCAGACCAGACAAAAGGTGAACAAATATCCTTTTACGTGACTGGATCGAGAGCTGACTTTGTCGGATCCTCCCCGAACGGCAGCTTCGTGCCGCATAGCCGACCGTGACCAGCCCAGCAGCATGCCTCGCCGAGACGCCATCGTTCCTTTCTAATTCAGATAGTCCGGGGTCGCGACCGACCTCGGGATGCCTCTCTCACCATCGTTCTCGGAGATCGAGGATCAGGGCCACCGTCGAGAAAGGCAGAAGAGATCGCTAACTGCGCTAATCGTCCTCGCCTTCATCATCCTCGTCCTCGCCTTCTTCACCTTCGTTCTCGGCGGATTGTTCAATCGCGTCTTCTTCGCCTTCGTCGTCGCCCTCCTCGTTGCAGGCGGCGAGAAGCGCCGTCATCGCGATGACGGCCAGGAGTGTGGGAATGCGCATGGGTGCCTCCGTCATGTGGGCCGGCAGTGCCGGGCGGTCAAAAGGCTATCTAGCGCGGCCACACCGCGGGCCAGCACCTGACGTTCCTGCCTGTGCCCAGCGGCTCGGGTTTTGCACAGTCAGAGCCACGCGCTGGCGACATGTCCCGCTCGCCTCGGTATCGTGACGGCGACGGACTGCTAGTATTCCGAATGCCCAACCATCTCACCCGCGCCGCCGTCGCTTGCTTGGCCGTCCTGTTGACGACGCTCCCGGGCGCGGCGCGCGAGATCGCGATCACGCTCGATGACCTACCCTACGTCTTGCCGTCTCGCACCTCGCCCTCCGAGGGGCTGACGCAGGTCCGGGCCGTGAATGCGGCGCTGGCGGCGCATGGCGTGTCGGCAACGGGCTTCGCGATCGGCGGCCAGATCGGATGGCGCTCGCGCCGGGCCGTCTCGGCCTTCGTCGAGGCCGGGCACACGGTCGGCAATCACTCCTGGTCGCACCCCGATTACGGCACGCTCACCCCCGATCAGTTTCTGGAGGAGACGCAGCGAACGGACGAGGCTCTGTCGCGCTGGATCGGCGAGAGCCGCCTCTACCGCTTCCCCTTCCTCCGAGAGGGCGAGACGGAGGAGGCCAAGGCCGCCGCCGACCAGGTGTTGGCCGAGCTGGGCTACGTGAACGTCCCCGTCACCATCGACACGGATGACTGGCGCTACAACGCCGACTATCTCAATGCTCTCGACCGCGACGACGAAGCGGCCGCCGCTGAGATTGCGGATGCCTACCTCGCCCACATGCGCGAGCGCACGCTTCACTTCGAGGCGCTGGCCGAGGACACCATCGGCCGGGAGGTGCCACACATCCTGCTGCTGCACATGAACCGGATCAACGCCGATCACCTCGGCGCACTGCTCGACTGGTATGCCGCCGAGGGCTGGACCTTCGTCACGGTCGAAGAGGCGATGCGCGATCCCTTCTACGCCATGCCCGACCTCTACGCTGGGCCGCGCGGGCTGTCCCAGATCGAGCGGGTGATAGGACGGCCGATTGAGTAGTCGGTGTTGGGTGAGGTTTCGACTGGGGATGTGGCCCATGGTCTCGCGATCTCGAGCCATGTCGGTTGACCGGATGAATGCGGGCCACAAGGGTTGCGGCCCGCATGCCCGCTAGATGAGCGGAAGGTGAATGACCACGTCGATGGCCACATGCCCCGCGCCGAGAACGGCTTCAGATCCTGAGTGCCGATCGGGCTTAAAGTGCGGGACGTAGAAGTGATCGTACTCCTTCCAAATCAACGCATTCCATGCCGCAACGCTAAGATATAGAAGTCCAACGACCGACAGATAGGTGACATTCATAGCAGCATCCTCGGCCAACACAGGGACAAGGCCTGTTCACCTATCGGTTTTCTGTGATTATCGAGTGTCATGTAACGCTCCCAGAGCAAGAGCGCAGGTTGCCAACCCCCCCATTGTTGGATACGGCAAGCAGGCGCACTGCGCGCGACTACGGTTGTTGGGACGGACGGTGCTAACGAAAGTCCCAACAACCACCTTCCTGCAAGGAAGATGATCGAATCAAGGAGCTTTGACCTAAGCGCCAGAACAAAGCACCATGGCGCTCGGAAGTGTTTCCGGGGCGAAGTTTATCCCACTGTGGGCGCTTTCTGTCTGGACAGGACAGAAACTGGCTGTCTATCTCTCCTGTGTCATAGCGTGTCACGAAGAGCCAGTATGTCGTCAGTCGATCTTTCAGCCCCGCTAAGAGACCTAAGCGAAAACGTCCGAAAAATGTATGCAGTTCTGTGGCGTAAACGGTATCTTCCCACGTCCACGATCTGCCAGGCTGCCGGCTATAAGAGTGCGAAAATGCGCACTGTTCTTGGTGTTGGGGGTGGAGAAACCAAGGAGAAGGGTGAAACGGTCCCTGAGATGTCGATATCGTGTCTAGTTGGTCTAATTGATCTAATGGGAGAAAAGAATATCGACACAGATACAGATGTACCTATCGCCGCCTCACTTCTCGCCAAAGAAGTGAAGCGAACTCTCTCTCGGGCCTCCTCTGCCTTTACTAATGAGCAAGAGGATAAGGGGCAGTCGATAGAGGAAATGATTTGGGAAATCGGACCTGGTCAACCGCTTACCAAAACAGAGCGGGAAAGGGTCCAGGGAGTTTACATCGCATTTCGTCGTATTCCTGATGAAAAAGGGAAAGTATTTGCCTCTGGACTGCGTATATGGCGAGACGATATATCCGGCCATACAAAATGGGAGAATGACCACCCAGTCACCACTGGGGCTTCTCTACAATATAGAGGACATGTGAGGTCCCACGAAAATTCTCATTTGAGCCTGGCTGCTCTTCGTCACGATAGGCAATATCTAAACATTATATCGGTCAGAGTTCCGACGGTCCGTCTCGGGCATCTGCACGGAATAGCTTTTTTGGATACAGATGATGTGCCAACGGTCGCTCGAGTTTTTCTCCGCGAAGTAGAGGGCGCAAGCTCCATATCGGATATTTCTCACCGGCTTGGGGTTGTGTCAATAGAAGCCGCCCTCAGTCTAGGTTTAAAGTTTGAGAACGATATTGACATTTCTCCATACACAGACGAGGCGGAAGTTTATCTAGATAACAAAAGGGCGGTCAAGACGAAGAAGTATTCGGGAGTGTACTAGCCATGTTTGAGGAGGAAAAGATATTTGCTTCGAGAGTTTTTGATCAGACTGGTGGAGTTTTTAAGGCATCAGCTGACCGTGATCTCGCAGTTGAGGGGTGCGGTTTGGCCTTGGACTTCTTGACTAACGCAAGACATGTGACGGAAAAAGCGGAGACTTATGAAATAGATTTATTGGAGTTTAAGTTTGATAAGCTTGTAAAGTGGAAAAAGGCGCATGGGGATAAATTTGATTTGTAATTTTGGCTTATTGGGTCGACAGGTGATGACCTGCCCCAATCGAGTAGTCCAGTTTCAATCTTAGTGCATGACGGGTGGGGCCCGACTCGATTTCTGGTCCAGCCGTCATGGGCCCTTCCGGGTGGATTCAGTTGTTCAGCGAACTCCCTCGGCGCCAAGCTGCCGAGCGCTGAGTGGGGCCGGTTTCGGCGGTAGTCGATCCTCCAGTCGTAGTGCGGACGCGAGCATCACCGAGGGACAGGAACTAAGGTGCGTTGATGCATAGAGGCTTTTTCAACAGCCTCCATCCGTCTTTGATGGCAATCGATTTTGAATAAGTCGGTCGATCCGATGGCCTCTGATGATATGCGCGGAACTATTTCGCACCGGTGTGTCGCGCCATGCGCTGCGACGCGCCGACCGATCCACCCAAGGCAAGTGCTTGGTGCGCTTGACACTACTCCGATCGCCCCATCTTTCTGTTTATGCAACAGGGGCATCCAGGCACGTCTGGGTTGAGACGCACCCTTCGAACCTGAACCGGCTCATACCGGCGGAGGGAGTTGCGGACCCGACCCGGCCCCCCTGCCTTCGCGTCCGTTCCCCACCGGCGATGCGGAGGAGAGCGATGGAAGACCCATCCCGACACTTGGAGGCGATGCGCTCGGCCGCACCCTTGGTGCAGTGCTTGACCAACTTCGTCGCCATGAACGTCGCTGCGAACGTGCTGCTGGCCGCGGGTGCCTCGCCCGCGATGGTGCATGCGCGCGGCGAGGCAGCCGAGTTCGCGCGCGTAGCTTCGGCCGTCACGGTCAATATCGGCACGCTCGACGACGAATGGGCGGACTGTATGGCCTTGGCGGCCGAGGCCGCGCGCGACGCCGGCACGCCCTGGGTGCTGGACCCGGTCGCTATCGGCGCGACCGGCCTTCGCCGCCGCGCGGGCGCGCGGCTGATGGCACTGCGACCCGCCATCGTGCGCGGCAACGCCTCCGAGGTCCTGGCCCTTTGCGGCGCAGACACGGCGGGACGCGGGGCCGACGCGGCCGACACGGTCGCAGCCGCCGAGACGGCGGCGCGGGCGCTCGCGGCACGTTCGGGCGCCGTGGTCGCGGTGACGGGGCCGGTGGACTTCGTCACGAACGGCAACCGGGCCGTCCGGATCGAGGGCGGCCATGTACTGATGCCGAAGGTCACGGCCCTGGGCTGTGCGCTGACCGGCCTTACCGGCGCCTTCGCCGCCGTGGCCCCACCATTCGAAGCGGCCGTTGCCGCGCTCGGCACCTATGCGGCGGCGGGCGCGATCGCGGGCGATATGGCGGCGGGGCCGGGAACCTTCCAGGTCGCGTTCCTCGATGCGCTGCACGCGCTGAGACCGGCGGACCTCGAAGCCCGCGCGCGGATCGCGCCCGCATGATCCCGCCGCTCTGCTTCGTCACTGATGCGGACGCGCCGCTGCCCATCCCGGATCAGGCCGAGCGGGCCGCGCGGGGTGGCGCCGCCTGGGTGCAGCTTCGCCACAAGACGATGGACGACGCGGGCTTCGCCGAGCTGGCGCGCGCGCTACGCCGGCGGCTCGACCCGCTGGGCGCGCAGCTCGTGCTCAACGACCGCGTTGCGGTGGCCCGCGAGCTTGGCGTCTTCGGGTTGCATGTCGGGCAGTCTGACGGCGACCCGGCCGCGATCCGGGCATGGATCGGGCCGGACATGGTTCTGGGCCTGTCCATCGAGGCGGAGAGCCAGCTCGCCGCGATCCCGCGCGGGGTCGACTACCTGGGCGTGGGGCCAGTGCGCGCAACGCCGTCGAAGGCGGACCACGCCGCGCCGATCGGCTTGGTTGGCCTCGCGCGCATCATGGCGGCGGTCCCCGCGCCTTGCATGGCGATCGGCGGGTTATCGGCGGCGGACGTCCCGGCCGTCCGCGCCGCAGGCTGCGAGGGGCTGGCCGTCGTCTCCGCCATCGCGCGCGCCGCCGACCCAGAGGTCGCCGCGAGAACCATCGTCAACGCTTGGAGCGCCCCATGATCCCCAATGTCCTCTCCATCGCCGGCTCCGACCCTTCGGGCGGGGCGGGCATCCAGGCCGACCTGAAGGCGATCTCGGCGAACGGTGCCTACGCCCTGGCCGCTATAACGGCGCTCACAGCGCAGAACACGCGCGGCGTTGCGAGCGTCGAGATGGTTTCCAACGCGATGATCGCCGCGCAGATCGCCGCCATCCGCGACGACATCAGGATCGACGCGGTCAAGATCGGCATGCTGGGCGACGTGGCCACAGTCGCGACGGTCGCGGACGCGCTCGACGGGCTGGACGCGCCGATCGTGCTGGACCCGGTCATGGTCGCCAAGGGCGGGGATCGGTTGCTCGCCGCAGACGCGGTAGCCGCGCTACGCGACCGCCTGCTTCCATGCGCCGCAGTGTTGACCCCGAACCTGCCCGAGGCGGCCGACCTACTGGGCGAGCCGGAGGCCACGGACCTCGCAGGGATGCGCAAGCAGGGCACAGCGTTGCTCACGCTCGGCTGCGCCGCGGTCCTGATGAAGGGCGGGCATCGCGCGGGCGACGCGACCGACCTGCTTCTGACGCAGAACGGCGAGACTGAGCTGCCCGGCGCCCGCGTGGCCACGAAGAACACCCACGGGACCGGTTGCACGCTGGCCTCCGCGATCGCAGCACAGATCGCCCTGGGCCACCCCCTGCCTGAGGCGGCGCGCCGCGCCAAGGCCTATGTCGCGCGCGCCATCGCGGCAGCCGACAACCTTTCCGTGGGGCGTGGCCACGGACCCACCCACCACTTCCACGCCATGCAGGAGACGCGCGCATGAGCCTTCCCATCCAGGACCAGACCGTCCTCATCACCGGCGCGGGGCGGGGCCTGGGAGCCGCAATCGCGCGCGCCTTTGCACGCGAGGGCACGTGCGTCGCCGTCAACTACCGCCGCAGCCGCGAGGCCGCCGAGGGACTGGCGGCCGAAATAGGTTCCCGCGCCATCACAATTCAGGCCGACGTGACCGACTCTGCGGCGGTGGCAGATATGGTTGCGAGGATGGACTCGGCGCTCGGCGCGCCCACCACCGTCGTGCACAACGCGCTGGCGGACTATGCCTTCAACGGGGACGCGCGCGACACGCTAGAGCGGGATGATCTTGGCCTGAATCGAGAAGGGATACTCATCTTGCGCATTCGCTGATTCACTGTCGGCGACGTCAAGAGATGGAGGCGGGCGATGGCGCGGCTTGCGGCGGGGGAGAGCGTGAGGCGGGTGGCGCAGGCCTTGGACGTGGCGCCGTCGAGCGTTGTGAAGTGGTCGCAGCGTCTGCGCGCGACCGGGAGTTGCGCGCCCGCGGGCACGGGTGGCCACCCGCCGCGCAAGATCGTCGGCGCGCACGAGGCGTGGCTGCTGGAACGGATCGAGGCGCCGTTCACGCTGCGCGGGCTGGTAGCCGAGCTGGCGTGTCGCGGCCTCGAGGTCGACTACCGAACAGTCTGGAAGTTCGTGCACGCCACCGGCTACTCGTTCAAAAAAAGACGCAGCTCGCCGAGGAGCAGAGCCGCCCGGACGTGAGCCGCCGGCGCGCGCGCTGGAAGCGATACCAGGACCGGATCGACCCCAGGCGCCTGGTCGTCATCGACGAGACTTGGGCCAAGACCAACATGGCCCCGTTGCGGGGCTGGGCGCCGAAAGGCGAACACCTGATCGGACGCGCCCCGCACGGCCATTGGCGGACGATGACCTTCATCGCCGCACTCCGCCACGACCGGATCGACGCGCCCTTCGTGCTGGACGGCCCTATCAATGGCGAGGCCTTCCGCGCTTACGTCGAGAAGGTGCTCGTCCCGACCCTGAAGCCCGGCG
Organism: Pseudomonadota bacterium; assembly: GCA_039033275.1. Taxonomy (GTDB): domain Bacteria; phylum Pseudomonadota; class Alphaproteobacteria; order Caulobacterales; family Maricaulaceae; genus Litorimonas. Next base: position 10,712 of record JBCCCX010000057.1, read on the forward strand.
ACGTGGTGGTGATGGACAATCTCGGCAGCCATAAGGGCCAGGCCGTCCGCGCCGCGATCCGTAGGGCCCGCGCGCACCTGTTGTTCCTTCCGCCCTACAGCCCGGACCTGAACCCGATCGAGCAGGTCTTCGCCAAACTCCAGCATATGCTCAGAGACGCGTCCGAGCGGACGATGGAGGCGACCTGGCGCAGGATCGGAAACCTGCTCGACCGATTCACCAGCCAGGAATGCGCCAACTACTTCACCAACGCAGGATAAGCTTCAAGCTGAGATCATCACGCTCTAAGCACCTCACCGGCGCGGCCGTCCTGGCCCAGGTTGAGACGGCGACGACCGGCGCGCTCAACGTCGTGCAGGCCACCGCCGGTGCGATGCGAGCGGCGAGCTTCGGGCGGGTCGTCACCATCGGCTCGAACCTCGTGCAGAACCCGGTCGTGCCCTACCACGACTACACTGCCGGCAAGGCCGCGCTCATGGCTCTAACCCGGACCATGGCGACCGAGCTGGGGCCTTCCGGTTTCACCGTCAACATGGTCTCCGGCGGCCTCCTGCGCGTAACGGACGCCAGCGCCGCCACACCAGACGCGGTCTTCGACATAATCGCCGCCGGCACGCCTCTGCGCCGCGCCACCACGCCCGAAGAGCTCGCCGACGCCGTCCTCTTCTTCGCCTCGCCTTGGGCCCGCGCCATCACGGGGCAGAACCTCATCGTCGATGGCGGGCTCGTGTTCGGGTGATCATACTCGCGAGGGGGCATCCAGGAGGCGTTCATCGTCGCGCCGAAAGAGGCCTCCGCCTGGGCGCAGGACCGCTCAGCGCTGTGGAACGCCGCCGAGGGGGCGGGTACACGGAAGAGCTCCGTGACGGCGCGGGAGTTGGCCCTGCCACCTAAACTTGAACAGAAACCGAACCAGAATCTCCGTTGAAATACGGCCCGAGAAGTCCGAAAGGCTCTGACGACGGACAAGATACTTGTCTCTGCGATGGAGACGGGCGTAAAGTAGTAATGGAATGCAGGAGACACGCAATGATGGTGGTAGATGTAGGAGGGTGCGTGGTTCGCTGACGGAAATCCGTGCGCATTCGAGCCATGTACCCCCGAGCATAGCTCGGGGGTTTTTTGTTTCAGCTTCTACATGAGACCCCGACATGTTCTACCGCCCCTCCACCCCCCCGCATCTCGCCACGCTCATCTTGCTGACCGGTCTCTCGACGCTGACGTTGAACATGTTTCTGCCTGCGCTCGCGCAAATCGCGGACGACCTGGACAGCGCCTACGGCACCATGACGCTCGCTGTCGGTGGCTACCTCGCGCTCACGGCCGTAGTGCAGCTCGGAGTGGGTCCGCTTGCCGACCGCTTAGGGCGGCGTCCGGTTCTCCTCTGTGCACTGGCTATCTTCACCCTGGCCTCGGTTTGTTGCGCCCTCGCTCAGGACGCGGCGACGTTTCTCGTCGCCCGCGCGGCCCAGGCGGCTGCTATCGGGGGTTATGTGCTGTCGCTCGCCATCGTCCGGGACATAACCCACGAGGATGCTGTGGCTGGACGCCTCGCGACCATCGCGTCAGCCATGGCACTCGCGCCACTGCTAGGTCCGATCCTCGGTGGCGTCATCGCGTCCGCGGTCGGATGGCGCGCGATTTTTTGGGTCTATGCGAGCGCCGGGGCATTTCTATGGATCATCTGTCTTCTCGACGTGGGCGAGACGGGCAGATCCCGACGCGATCTCAGAGGCAATGTGGCCGGTGTCGCGCAAGGTAACACTCTCACTCTCCTCCGCGCCCCGCGCTTCGTTGCGCACGCCGGATGTGCAGCCCTTTCGGTCGGGGCCTTCTACGTCTTCCTCGCTGGGTCGGCTCTCGTCGCAACGTCGCAGTTCGATCTCTCTGAGGCCATGCTCGGCGTCGTCATTGGTTCAATCACCGTGGGATTCATGATCGGCAGCACAATAGCCGCGCGATTGTCAGGACGCGCCACAACCGGGACACTAATGATCGCAGGGCGGGTGATCGCCAATGTTGGGCTGGCGACAGGACTCGTCTTCTGGACATTAGGGCTGGCTCACCCTCTGGCCTACTTCGGGGCCACGATCTGCGTGGGCATCGGCAATGGGCTGACTATGCCTTCCGCAAATGCAGGCGTGATGGCGGTGCGGCCAGACCTTGCCGCGACAGCAGCCGGCACGAGCGGGGCGGCCACAGTCCTCGTCGGCGCCGCCCTTACTACGCTAGCGGGTCGCGTCCTAACGGAGACAAATGCGGCGCCGATGTTACTGTTGCTGATGCTAGTGGCATCAGGGACCGCACTCCTTGCCGCGATTTGGGCAAAGCGAGCGCCAGCTTGAAAGCGGATTTCATATATACTCGGTACGGACAAATCTGTGAACGTCTCGATCAGACTCCACCATATAAAATTGCCGCAAACAACGCGCGTCAGAAAGTATCTTCGATGATATAATAGTATTCAAAGTGGAAAAACAAAGACTAATCCCTAAGAATATCCCGCAATCGGTCTAACATATTTTGCGCGCTTTGATGCTCTCTAGCGATCGCCGTCACTCCTATCTTCCCGTGGTCCTGCATGCAGGAAGCCATATGAACTAATATCCCATTCTTGCTTTCTCGTGAATAAAGCAATCCAGAACTACCGATCTTATCCAGGATATCCTTTACCGACAGACTTCTCAGTCCCTCCGAGTAAATGTATTCTGACGAGATGTATACTACGGGACTACTCTCCGCGATTAGCTCCCCACTCTCTGGATCATAGTTCGCTCCTGTGAGAAACCTCGTCCACCCGTAAGGGTGGGTCGTCGCACCTTTTCTCACATTAATCTCGAGAGCCCACAGATTCCAAGAACCCTCAACCCCATCATTGAAAGCAATAAAATCCACGGAGAAGAGCCCCTGTATGCCCTTGCTTGCGATCACTTCCCCTATGGCGTAACCAGCCTCAATAACTGAAGATCGATATGCGCCGCGGGCCGGAAAGACTGACCCAGTGTAAACAGTATCGTTCATGAGCTGATCGTGGCTCGCGATATTCTTCACTTTCCCCTGGTGGTCGATGAACATCTTCACGCTCGGGCATTCGGACAAGCCATCTCCGACCCTTTCCTCTACCACGCATCCAAATAACTCAAGTTGCTCAGTAAATTCGGCAAAGGGAATATTCTTTGAAATTGAAACCGCATCGCAGAATTCTCTATACGGCGAACCTACATGCCGCCTTTCGACTGTTGCGATGCCGTTGCCCGCTTCTTCAAAATTCAACTTGATGAAAAAAGATGCGGCGGAACATCGATCACACAGCCGCCGGAGCGCAATATGAACATCCTCCCAACTGCGAAGACCTTCGATCCCGACCGGATGGCGAATCTTCGCCTCTCTAAAAATATGACGAGCCGCAGACTTGCTATCCACTATGTTCGCTGCGTCACAAGAGCCAACATGTGGCAGACCTAAGATACCTGCCAGCCTTACTTCGTCACACCCGAGAACCCAGAAGTCTAAAACTGGATCGCATGCTGCATTCGCAATTGCGCGCAGCTTCTCCATTGCATCCTTGTCCTCAAGAAGCCGTGACGTCAAAGACGACTGCGAACCGACATCGATGGGCACTCTCACGAGCGCGAACCGATCGCAGGTTTCTTCAACAGACATGTCTAACGCACTCGCGGCCAGATCAATATGATAACTGATTAGTCTGTCCAGGTCGAAGAGGTCGAGATTAGCTGCGACGAACATGAGTGTGTTCACCATCTCCGGGGCCAGACTGCGGCGCTTCGACGATAGGATGCGCG
>JBCCCX010000058.1:0-14485 GCA_039033275.1 Pseudomonadota bacterium
ACTGTGCAAAGCATTTGTCAGCAGGTCCGGTTCGGGTTCAGACGGATCGGGTGAGAGGCAGGGGGTCTCAAGACTTTCTTCATCCTGTTGCGAAAGGCTGTAGGGCATGTCGTTCCGGGCTATCATCGCCATGCTGTTCGCCTTGCTTTTGGCAGGTCCGGTCGCAGCGTCCGGGCCGCGCTACTTCAAGGATGCGGTGCCCTATCCGCAGCTCAAGCCACCGCAAGGCGTGCAACCGTCCAAACCGATGATCGTGATCGACCCCGGTCATGGCGGCCGCGACCCCGGCGCCATCGGCAAGAATGGCCTGTTCGAGAAAACCGTCACGACATCGGCGGCCAAGGAATTGTCGCGGCTTCTGCTCGCGACCGGGCGGTATGAAGTGCATCTGACCCGAAGCGGCGACACATTCGTCGATCACGACGACCGCGTGCGGATCGCGCGTGAAAAGCAGGCCGACCTGTTCATCTCGATCCACGCCGATTCGACATCGAGCGCCAGCACGCGCGGCGCATCCGTCTATACGCTGGCCGACCGTGCGCGGAACCGCAGCAAGCGCATCGTCAACAACCAGAACTGGATCATGGATGTCGATTTGGCCGAGCAGAGTGATTCCGTCGGGGACATTCTGGTCGATCTCGCCCAACGCAGCACGGAAAGCCAATCGGAAGCGTTTGCCGACATTCTGCTGGAAAACCTGGAAGGCAAGACCCGACTGGTGAATAACTCGCATCGCCGGGCAGGCTACTATGTGCTGCTCGCCCCGGACGTGCCAGCCGTCCTGCTGGAGCTGGGCTTCCTCTCTAACGTCGAAGACGAAAAGTTGCTGAAGACGAAGTCGCACCGGGCCAAGCTGATGCGAGCGGTGCGCCGATCCGTCGACGAATATTTCGCGGGGCCAGGTCGGACGGGCTGACGCGCACGCGAAACCTTCGCCTCTCGCGCCTGCATTTTCCCGCAACTCCTCCTCGACCTTGCCATATTTCGCGCTACACCGCCTTTCGTGACCGAGCCCGATATGCAGCCGATCGAAGACCGCGAGACCGACACGCGGAATCGCCGCACGACTGTGCTGCGAGTGGCCAAATGGCTCGTGATCGGTGGTTTCGCTTTAGGTGTCGTCGTCGCGATCGCGCTTCTGGTCTGGACGATCCGCGCGACCGATGAGTTGCCCAGTGTGGAAACGCTCTCGGAATACAAGCCGCCCGTCATGAGCCGCGTCCATGCGGGCGACGGCAAGCTGATCAGCGAATTTCGGACGGAAGCGCGCGTCTTCGTTCCGATCGAGAGCGTGCCGATCCAGCTCCAGCAGGCCTTTATCGCATCAGAAGACAAGCGCTTCTTCCGCCATAATGGATGGGACCCGATCGGCTTGACGCGTGCGGCCTTGTCCGCGCCGGGCAAGAAGTTGCGTGGCGAGCGTATCGGAGGCACGTCCACGATCACGCAACAGGTCGCCAAGAACTTCCTCGTCGGCGACGACTACTCCATGCAGCGCAAGGTGCGGGAGATCTTCATCGCGCGGCGCATGGAGAAGGCGTTCACCAAGGGCGAGATCCTCGAGCTTTATCTGAACGACAACTATTTCGGGCGCGGTGCCTATGGCGTGGCGGCAGCGGCGCTCAATCACTTCGGCAAGGAAATGGACGACCTGACCGTCGGCGAGATGGCCTATCTCGCCCTCGTGGTGAAGGGTCCAGCCAACTACGAGCTGGACGATCCGGAGGAGTATGACGCCGCCAAGCAGCGCCAGCGTTATGTGCTGAACCGAATGGCCGAAGATGGATACATCACCCAAGCCGTCGCGGATGCACAGCATGCCGAGCCACTCGTCTGGACGGACCGGCTGGATGGCGCCGAATACCTCGCTGCGGAGTATTTCGTCGAAGAGGCGCGCAAGCAGATCTTCGCCATGTATGGCTCGGATGAGCTCTATTCGGGCGGCCTGTCGATCCGCACCACACTGGACACATCCATGCAGTTGGCGGCGCGGCGCGCACTCAGGCGCGGCCTCGAGCTATTGGACCGACGCATGGGATGGCGGGGTCCGCTCACGACCTTCGAAACGCTCGACAGTTGGGACGACCAGCTAGCCGTATTCGAGGCTCCGGATGATATCGGAACGTGGCGCGTGGCTGTCGTACTGGAACGCACGCGTGACAGCGCCGAGCTCGGCTTCGTCGAAGCCGCCGAAACGGAAGGCGAAAAGCCTGTGACGGAACGCGGGCGTCTCGACCTGGAGGACGTGCTCTGGGCGGGCGAAGCGCGCGCCAACGGCCGAAAGGGAAACGCGCCCAAATCGCTGGAGTCCGTCGTCTCACCGGGGGATGTCATTCTGGTCGAGGCACATCTCGAGAAAGATGGGGCCTATAACCTCCGCCAGGTTCCGGAGGTCAACGGCGCCCTGATCGCCATGGATCCGCACACAGGCCGCGTGAAAACCCTTGTCGGCGGCTACAGTTTCGAGGGCAGCGAGTTCAACCGTGTCACCCAGGCCTACCGGCAGCCCGGATCCAGCTTCAAGCCGTTCGTTTACGCGTCCGCATTGCTGGAGGGCTACACGCCCGCATCGCAAGTGCTCGATGCTCCGTTCGTGATCCGCAGCTACGACCCGCGCTGCGACTCCGACGATCCGGCCGTCAGGGCGCAGTGCCAGCAATTCTACAAGCCTCAGAACTTCGATGCTGGACAATATTACGGCCTATCGACCCTGCGGCTCGGCATCGAGAAATCCCGCAATGCGATGACGGTGCGTCTGGCCAACGACATCGGCATGCAGCCCATCATGGATCTGTCCCGGCGCTTCGGAATCTACGACAATCCGCGGCCGGAATTGGCCTGGTCGCTCGGCGCGGGCGAGACCAACCTGCTGCGATTGGCGACAGCCTATTCGATGATGGTCAATGGCGGCAAACGCATCGTGCCCAGCATTCTCGACCGGGTTCAAGACGGGCAGGGGAATACGATCTTCGTCAATTCCGATACGGTATGCCCGGAATGCCGGCAGGACGACTATACCGGACAAGCGCCGCCGGAACTGCCCGACGAACGCGAACGCGTGATCGACCCGGTCACGGCCTATCAGGTGACCTATATGATGATCGGCGCAGTCGAGAACGGCACCGGCGCCAGGATGCGAGCGCTCGGACGGCCCGTCGGCGGCAAGACCGGAACGACCAATGACTCCAAGGATAACTGGTTCATGGCGTTCACGCCCGATCTCGTCGTCGGTGTCTATGTGGGCAAGGACACGCCCTCGCAGATGGCCGGAGAGACGGGGTCATCGTCGGCCGTGCCGATCGTGCTCGACTTCATGCAAGAAGCGCTGGAAGGCGAGCCGGCCGTACCGTTCCGCATCCCGGACGGGATGACGCTCTCGCCGGTCAATCGCAATACGGGCGAGCCCAGCTTCATCGGAGCGCCCGGCGTAATCCTCGAGGCGTTCCGCCCAGGAACGGAGCCGAAGATCGGCTCACTGAACTCGACGATACGCATCGGTTCCGGCACGGATACGTTCGGCTCGGGCTTCTTCGGCGGCGGAGATGAAATCCTCGATGACCAGGAAATAACGGGACGTGCTCCTGGAACGGTCGAGACAGCCGACCTCCAACAGCCCGCCGTCGATCCACTTGCGGATGCTTTCCCCATCCCCGATATAACGCGCCCGGCGGAAGATGCCGCCGAACCCGAACCGGAAGACGATCTGGATGACGGGCTCTACTAGGTCGAAAGGATCATGCCCATGCGGGCCGACATCGAGCAGATGAAAACCGAAATCGAGCAGTCCGTGGAACTGCTGAGGAGGCGTCTTTGACTGGGAGACCAGTGAACGCCGCCTCGCGGAGCTGAACGCGCTTGCCGAGGACCCGAGCTTCTGGGACGACGCGCAAAAAGCGCAGAAGCTGATGCAGGAACGCTCCAAGCTGGAGTCCGCTTTCGAGGCCATCAACACGATCTCCGGCGACCTCTCCGACAATGTGGAACTGGCGGAGCTCGCCGAGATGGATGGCGATACGCAGATGCTGGACGAGGCCGCCAAGGCGCTCTCCGCCGTTCAGTCCAAGGCGGCCGAGGCCGAACTCGAAGCCCTGCTGTCGGGCGAGGCGGACGGCAATGACTGTTTCGTGGAAATTCATCCTGGCGCGGGCGGCACCGAAGCCCAGGACTGGGCCGAGATGATGATGCGCATGTATTCGCGCTGGGCCAATGCGCGCGGCATGAAGGTCGAAGTGCTGGAGACGTCCGATGGCGATGAGGCGGGCATTAAATCGGCCACGCTGAAGTTCAAGGGGACCAACGCCTTCGGCTGGATGAAGACCGAATCCGGGGTTCATCGCCTGGTCCGCATCAGTCCGTACGATTCGAGCGCCCGGCGTCACACGAGCTTCGCGAGCGTTTGGGTCTATCCGGAGATCGATGATTCCATCGAGATCGAGATCAACGAGAGCGACTGCCGGGTCGATACGTACCGCGCGTCCGGTGCGGGCGGGCAGCACGTCAACAAGACCGACTCGGCCGTACGCATCACGCACGAACCGACTGGCATCGTCGTGCAGTGCCAGAACGACCGCAGCCAGCACAAGAATCGGTCGCAAGCTTGGGACATGCTTCGTGCTCGACTATACGAAAAGGAATTGCAGGAGCGCGAAGCGGCGGCCCAGGCCGAGGCCGACAGCAAGTCGGAGATCGGATGGGGCCACCAAATCCGGTCCTACGTCCTTCAACCCTATCAGATGGTCAAGGACCTGCGCACCGGGGTCGAGACGTCGGACACGCAAGGCGTGCTGGACGGAAAGATCGACCCCTTTATGGCGGCGGCGTTGTCCGCGCGCGTCGGGGACGACGCAGGGACCTAAGCTTTTGTTTCCGTTGGGTTCGCCTTGATCGGATTGGGGGCAGCCGATTTACGGTTGCACTTTCCGTCGAGAAAGGCGCCGTTGGCGACGATCAATTTGTCCTGCAACAGATCGGCCTGAACGTTGGCGGTTTCGGTCAGTTCGATGCTCGATGCGTCGACTTTTCCCGTCACTTTGCCTCGGATGACGACCGACGTGCCAATGATCTTACCGTTCACCGCGCCGTTTTCGCCGATAGTGATGCGCCCTGCCGTCAAATTGCCGTCGAGACGGCCGTCGACCTGGACTTCGCCATCGGTCTTCAGATCGCCCGTGATGGAGATGTCCTGACTGAGCAGGGTCGGCACCGAAGCGGTTCGCGATGAAGAGTTGGGCATGGCGGTCTTGCGCGGTGCGTCGGCGTTTTTCGTACCGGACGCGCTAGGCTTATTGAACATGAAGCCCGGCCTTGAGGAATTTCATCGGGTCGTAGGCCCGGCCTTCGAACCGGACTTCATAGTGAAGGTGTGTTGCCGTGCTGCGCCCGGTGGACCCCATTCCGCCGACCTTCTGGCCCTTGGCGACCGTCTGACCGCGCTTGACGTTGAGTTTTTTCAAATGCGCGTAACGCGTGGTGAAGCCATGCCCGTGGTCGATTTCGACCATATTGCCGAAGGCGCCGTTCCACCCGGCCTTGACGACCTTGCCGGGCGCGGTCGCCACGATCGGGGCCATCGAGCCGCCGATAAAGTCCAATCCATAATGATGCGTGGGACGCTTGGTAAACGGATCGCGACGAATGCCGAAACGCGACGTCATGACGGACTCATTCAAGACGGGATGGCTAAGAGGCAGAGCGTCAACCACGTTTTTCAGGGTCTCGGCTTCGTAGAGCCTGGCCTCGATCGCCGTCACTCTGGGTAGGAACTCGCCTTCGCGGAGCGGTGCCACCGGCCCGTCCAAGGGTATGTAGGGTCCGCCCTGTCCCTGCGTCCCGGCGCCCAATACCTGTTCCAGATCCATGTCCGTGGCCTCGATGACGGATCGTTTCAGCGCGATCTTCTCGATGAGTTCGCGTTCGGCAGACAACAAAATGTCGTTCTGGGTCTCGTCGAGGGACTCCAGGGAGCGGTCGATCTCGAGCCCGGTCGGCAGGGGTTCGGTGCCAAGAGACGCCCGGCGCGCAACGCGCTCGGTCCTGTCGCGACGCGTCGGGGACATGAGGATTTCGGCTTCCGCGAATCTCAGCAGGGGCTCTTCTCCCAGCGCCAGGATGGAGTCCGACCCGACAAGTTCGGACAATGTATTGTGTTTCGCCTCGATATTGGCAGCCATGGCCGTGAAGCTGGCACGTTGTTCTTCGAGCAGCAGCTCCGTATTCTCGATCTTGGCCTGGCTCTCGGCCATCTGGCGCTCCAAAGCGGTCTGAAGTTCGACGATGCGGTCGTCGGTCTTGACGAAGGGCGAGCCGCCCAGAGCGAAGGACGTAAGTGTCAGCAGGCACCAGCCCACGACCATTGCCGCGATGGAAACGAAACCAACCTGGAGGCGGGTCGACAAGTTGTAATAGGTGACTTCACCGCCCGAGCGGAGGTAGATCTGACGTTCCGGAAAAGTTGTGGAGACACGCTTGCGCATGTCATCGAAAACGTCAGCGACCATGATTCCCCGTCCGGCTCTAGAACCTGTCATCGCTTACACCATAGGCTGCTTGAGCACGTAAAGCCCTTTTGCCACCCAGCATGGTTAACGTCCCGTTAAATTCCATGCTGGCTTACCAAATCATCGTAAAATCCACGCTCGAAACCGGCTTTTGTGCGCGCATCATGGTTAAGAGGGGGGGGGATCACGCCGTCATAATATTCAAGAATCATGCCGCGGAAGAGTTTCGCGGGATCCTGATTCCTGATTCCCGACACATGCCGCAGCCATTTCATGCCGATCGCGACATGGCCGATCTCTTCTTCGTAGATGATACGGAGGATGGCGGCGCTTTGCATGTCGCCCGCTTGGTCCAACTTCGCGATCATGCCCGGCGTCACGTCGAGGCCTCGCGCTTCGAGCACGAGCGGCGCGACCGCGAGCCGGGCCGCGACGTCTTCTCGGGTTCGCAGAGCGGCGTCCCACAGGCCCCCATGGGCAGGGAAGTCGCCATAGGGGTGGCCGAGTTCGTCGAGCCGGTCCGCCACCATCACGAAATGACGGGCTTCGTCGTCGCAGACGGATGACCAGTCCCGAAGGAATTCATCCCGGACGGACCGGAACTCCGGCGCATCCGCGAAGCGGGCGATCATATCTGCGGCCAGGTCGATGGCGTTCAACTCGATATGCGCGATGGCATGGAGGAGGGCGGCGCGTCCCTCCGGCGTGCCCAGCCGTCGCCGTTTCAGTTGCCTTGCCGGGACGAGGTCGGGCTTGGCGGGCCTTGCGGGACGATCGGGAGGCGCGGAACAGTGGACGTTCGCACCGCACAGCACACCTTGCCGAAAACGCCGCGCCTCCGCAGCCTTCCGCCGCGGGTCGCCCTCCCGCAGAATAGTGCCGGGGTCGGCGTCAGCCTGCATGGTCTCTGACCGAGGCGACGACCTTGTCGACGTGGCCTTTGACGCGAACATTTCGCCAGACCTCCAGCACCTTGCCCTCAGGGCCGATTAGGAATGTCGAACGCTGAATGCCCATATAGGTCTTGCCGTAATTCTTCTTTTCGACCCACACGCCATAGTCCTCCAGCACCCCTCCATCCTCGTCGGAAACCAAACGGACGCCCAGATCGTGCTTGGCGATAAACTTGTCGTGCTTGGCGGGCGTGTCCTTGGACACACCGATGACGACCGTATTCAGCCCCTCCAGTTCGGGGCCGGCTTCGGTGAAGTCCTTGGCCTCGGTCGTGCATCCCGGCGTGTCGTCGCGAGGGTAGAAGTAAAGCACCACATATCGCCCGCGATAGTCTGAGAGGCTCAACGTCTCGCCGGAGTCTGCCGGGCGCGTAAAATCGGGCGCCGTGTCGCCCGCTTGCAGAACTGTCATGATCGTGTTCCCAACTGAAATTTAAGAGCGGCTGTTGCGACGCGTTGTGGACCTGCGGGAGTCCCTTCGATAGCGCAACACGTTATGGCGGAGGTCCCGGCATACGACAAGGCGGCACCCGGCGCCGATGCCCTTGATACGCCTGGCGTGCCCTCATGGTTGACTCCGGTCTTGCGCCGAACGGGACACCGCGCCTTCCGCTTGGTCGGGGAAATCCTCGCCGCTGCGATCGCGCTCGGTATTGCCGCGCTGTTTCTGGTCGGCAGCCTCCTGTCCCGGCAGACCGCCGACCTCACCCCGCTACGGTCGAACTTCGAACAATGGTTCGCCCAAAGCTTCGACGGGGCGAGAGCGGAACTCGGCGATCTGGAACTGCGCTGGAACCCCTCGGACGATACGGTGGCGTTCGAGGTGCAGGACGTCATTGTCTACAGCGAGGATGGAGCGGTCCTGCAGAAGCTCGACCATATGAAGGCTATTACTCAGCGCTCCGCCCTGTTGACCCGCAGAGCATCGCTACAGGACTTGGAAATCGTCGGCGGCGAAGCCAGCTATGTGGAGCACGCGGACGGCCGCATCGTGGCCGGACTGGGATCACCGGAAACGGTCGGCGGCTTCGGGCCTGTCTTTCGCGGACGCACTGCGACCGATGGCCAAGACAATCGCATGGAATGGCTCGACGATGTTCGGTCCATCACGCTTCGGAACACGAAGGTGCATGTACGGCGAGAAAAGGACCGCCTGGATCTGACGCTTGCGATCGATACATTGCGCGGCGTTCGCGACGGCGATGTCGCCTCGCTCTCCTTTGCAGGAAAGATCGAAAACGGTCGGAAGGATGACCGTGCGCAGATAGATGTAACTATCCTTACGCAAGACCGCTTCGGCACCACGGACGTTTCGGTTGCAACATTGGGCCTCGTGCCGTCTCGCATCGCTCCGGAGGAAGGACGATATGCCGTTCTGACGGGCGCTGATGTTCCACTAGACATGCGTTTGGACGCCACTCTGGGCGAGGGGGCCGGTCTTCTATCCGCATCGATGGATCTGAGCCTGGGCGAGGGAATCGTGACTGTGGCGGGCCAACCCCAAAAGGTGGTCGCAGGGCGCTTCGTCGGCTCACTCGACCCGGGCGATCAGGAAATGCAGGTCGATACACTATCCTTGCAAGCCGACCGGCTGAGCTTCGATGCCGAAGGCGTCATCCGGCAGATCGGCCGATTGAGTGACGGTGACATCGGTACATCCCCAAAATTCGACCTGAACGTCTCCGACATGCGGATCGACATGACCCCATTGTTCGCTGCGCCCATTTCGGTTCTAAAGACAGGCATTGTCGGCGAAATCGATCTCGACACACGCTCTCTCACCTTGGACGGAATGGACGCCGCTCTGGATGGGTTTTCGCTTGAACTTTCAGGGCTTTTGCGCGCTGGTCCATCCGGATTGGACGCGGTCTCGTTGTCGGGCCGATCGACGTCGTCGCTCGGTGCGCCGCAACTCCTGTCCATCTGGCCCGTGGAGGCCGCCGACGGAGCCCGGCGGTGGATCGAGCGGGCCGTGTTGGATGGAAGTCTGCAGAACGTCGCCTTCAATGTCGATCGCGATCGCGCTTTCTTCGAAGACCCGAAGCTGACCCAGGACAGGCTCGATGTCAGCTTCGACGTCCAGGACGGGGTGGTCCGTTACATCAGCACGATGGACCCGCTGACAGAGGCACGAGGTTCGGGTCGCATCGACGGTAATCGGTTCGGCTTTGTCCTGGACTCAGGACGCATCAACGACATCGCCATTGTGGGGGGAGACGTGGACATTCCGCGCCTCACGCCCAAAGGCGGGGACATCCTCATCACGGCGAACGCGACCGGCGGTGTGTCGGACTTGCTATCGCTGATCAATCAACCGCCGTTCCGCTATCTCGATCGGTACGGTGCATCGCCTGACGGGTTCGGAGGTGATGCGAATGTCACCTTAAACATTCGCAGGCCCTTGCTGGAATATTTCGACGAGGACAGGATCGAATATTCCGTCAGCGGCGGATTCACCAATGCTTTCGCGCCCTTCAGTTTCGGCGAATATTCTATCTCGGCCGCAGATGTGATCGTACGAGGCGGAAAAGACGGCCTGTTCCTCGATGGGCCGGCCAATATCGGGCCTTGGCGTGCCAATCTGTCCTGGGCGGAGCGATACGGACAGGGTGGAGAGCCGACGCGCTACCGGCTCTCCGGGACCGTGGACCGGGCGACTCTCGATGCGTTCGGAATAGGGTTGCGGGAATTCTTCGGCGGTGAGCTCGACGTCGATGTGGAGGCATCGGGCCGCGGCCTCGATGTCACGGATGCTCTAGTCACGGTCGGGCTCGAGCAAGCCGAACTCAGCGCCGGGGCGAGCTGGTCCAAAGCGGTCGGCGTGCCGGGGCGCATGCTGGCTGAAGTGAAGCGTCGGGATGGACGCATCGTCCTGCCGCGACTGGAAGTCGAGGCTCCTGGTCTCGTTGTGAATGGTGCCGCTGCGTTTGGGCAAGAAGCCGTCTTGGAAAGCGCAAGGCTCGACAAGCTTCGCGTCGATGGGCTCGTCGATGGCTCGCTCACCCTGTTGCGGGATGAAGAAATGAGACGTCTGTCTCTGGTCGCATCGGGATCGTCGCTCGATGTATCGCGTTTCGTGTCTAACGCACTGGCCGATCGGTCGGGCGGAGCGCCTTCGATCCCTCTGGCCGTCGATGCCCGTTTCGACCGCATAACCCTGGCTCCGGACTATACGCTCTCGGAAGCGGCGCTGACCTACCGCCATGATGGAGAGATCGTGGAGAGCATGGCCGTGACGGGCGGGCGTCCGCGCGGCGCGTTCGGCCTTGAACTCGGCGAGGCGGAAGCTGGGATGCGACAAGCGGTGTTATCGTTACCAGACCTGTCTGCGGCGGCGAATGCGTTTCTGGGCCTCGATTCGACGCGGGGAGGGTCCCTGCGGATCGAGGCGAAACTGCCTCCGAAAGAGGCCCCGGTTCCCATTCTTGGACAGGCCATGGCGGAGAATTTCATGCTGCGCGACGCACCGTTCCTCGCGCAGATCCTGTCCCTGGCGTCCCTGACAGGCATCGTCGATACGCTATCAGGCGAGGGACTGGCGTTCGACGAAATGTCGTTCGATTTTGCCCTGCAAAACAGGGTCCTTTCCGTGCGCGACGCGAAGCTTCGCGGGCCCGCAATCGGAATGACGGGGGCGGGGGAGGTGGATCTGTCCGCGCGGGATCTGGATTTTGGCGGGACACTCGTCCCGGCCTACACCGCGAACTCCATTCTCGGAGACGTTCCTTTGCTCGGCGACTTGCTGGTCGGCCGGGACGGAGAAGGCGTATTCGCGCTGACCTACGCAGTCGACGGGCCGTTCTCCGGTGCGCTTGTTGCCATCAATCCGCTCTCCGCGCTCACGCCCGGTTTCATTCGCGGTATCTTTCGCGAGAACCGGGACGACCTGCCCGATAGCATGGGAGACGCGGCGGATAAGGCGCTGCCGGAGTCTGAAAACCCCGGCTAAGGCGAGACGCCTCTCAGAAGCGCATGACGCTTCTTGCCGATGGATAGCTTTACGATACCCTCATGGATGTCGTCTTCGCGGATGGAAGCGTCGTGCGTCGAAACGGCCCGGTCGTTCAACTTCAGAGCGCCCGCCTTGATATGGCGTCTGGCCTCTCCATTGGATGCCGCCAGACCCGCCGTCACGGCCGCGTTCAATATGCCCATGCCGAGCAGCACGTCCAAGGTCACATCGGTGGTCGGGAGGCCGTCCGACGCGCCGCCGGCGAAGGTGTCTCGCGCCGTGGCCTTGGCCTTCTCCGACGCGTCGTGTCCATGGAGGAGAGCCGTCGCTTCGTCGGCCAGTCTGGTCTTGGCCACATTGATGTCTGCGCCTTCCATCGCCTCAAAGGCTGCGATCTCGTCCAACGCCATATCCGTGAATAGCCGCATGAAACGCCCGACATCGGCATCGTCGGCGTTGCGCCAGAATTGCCAGTATTCATAAGGGCTTCGCGTAAAGTCTTCGCCCAGCGCCGGATCGCCGTTCAGCCAAACCGCGCCGTCCGCCGTCTTACCCATCTTGCCGCCGGATGCCGTCGTGATGAGCGGTGTGGTGAAGCCGAAGACTTCTTCGCCTTCCAACCGCCGGGTCAAGTCGACCCCGGTCGTGATATTGCCTCATTGGTCGGAGCCGCCCATTTGCAGTCGGCACCCGAAGCGCCGGTTGAGCTCCACGAAGTCATAGCTCTGTAGGAGCGGATAGTTGAATTCGAGGAACGTCATGGGCTGCTCGTTCTCCAAGCGGCGCTTGACCGTCTCCATCGTGATCATCCGGTTGACCGTGAATTCCTTGCCGACCTCTCGCAGGAAATCGAGATAACCCAGCCCGCCCAGCCATTCGTCATTGTCGATCATCAGGGCCGCATTCGGCCCGTCAAAGTCGAGGAAACTGGAGAAGACCTGCCGGATGCCGGCCTTGTTGCGGTCTATGGCCTCCGGCGTGAGGATCGGGCGGGATTTGTCCTTGTCGCTCGGGTCGCCGATCTTGGTCGTCCCGCCGCCCAAAAGTACGATCGGGGTGCCGCCGGACTTCTGCAAGTGCCGAAGCATCATGATCTGGACGAGGCTGCCGACATGCAGGCTCGGAGCGGTGCAGTCGAAACCGATATAGCCCGTGACGCCGTCCTTCGCCGCCGCATCCAGCCCGTCTTCATTGGTGCATTGATAGAGAAAACCACGCTCCGTCAGCGTGGTCATCAGCTCTGACTCGTATGCGCTCATGGCGAGGCTAGCCTTCGATCAATCTCGGTTCGCGTGGGGGCGCGTAGCGCGGGTCGAGATGTTCGTCGAGATAGTCCTCTATGACGTCCATCGCCTCGTCCAGATGATGCGTGTAGAAATGGTCGGCGCCTTCGATCAGATGGGTCGAGATGACGTGGCCCTTCTGGACCCTGATCTTTTCGGCCACGCGCACCACGTCACCATGCGGTACGATCGGATCTTCATCTCCGTAAACGATCAGGCCGGACGCGGGGCAGGGGGCTAGGAAGCTGAAATCGTATGTATTGGTCGGCAGGCTCATGGAGATGAACCCGCTTATCTCCGGCCGCCGCATCAGAAGCTGCATGCCGATCCAGGCCCCGAAGCTGTAGCCCGATACCCAGGAGAACGGCGCATTCTGGTTGAAGCTCTGCATCCAGTCGAGCGCATAGGCCGCGTCCTGAAGCTCCCCTTGGCCATTGTCATACGTCCCCATGGACCGACCGATCCCGCGGAAGTTGAACCGCAGCACCGAAAAGCCGCGTCGCTTATACTGCTCGTACATGGCGACGGGAATGCGGTGATCCATATGCCCACCCGCCTTGGGGTGTGGCGACAGGATCAAGGCGCACGGCGCGGCCGGGTCGTCGGCAGGGTGGTAACGGCCTTCGAGACGGCCTTCGGGACCGGCGAAAATGACTTCAGGCATATGGGAGGGGTTTCCGGGAGCTATGCGCAAATGCCGCAACGACTTTGCGATTTGTTATTCTTGACTGGTTTGGTCGGGAATACTATCTCGCGACCAAATCCGGTTTCCGATCGGGTATGGGTGCGCCCTAACAAAAGCCGCCCTCGGATTGCAAAGAAAATGACAGTTGTGACAGGACCCAGGTGAAGCTGAGCGCGAAAGGACGAACCGCCGTGACGGCCGTGGCCGACCTTGCCGCGCAGGGAGAAGGCATGCGTGTCCGTCTATCGGACATCGCCTTGCGCCAGGGGTTGAGCCAATCCTTTCTCGAACAGGTCTTCGCTGACCTGCGCCGCGCCGGGATCGTCGACAGCAAACGCGGCCCTGCCGGCGGCTATGCGTTGACGCGTCCGGCATCCAAGGTTCCCGTTTCCGACGTGATCGCGGCTGTTGACGAGGAAGTGCGGGCGCATGGGTGCAACCCGGACGTTGCCATCGGATGCACGGGCCGTACGGCTAAATGCCTGACCCATAGCCTGTGGGGCGCGTTGGAAGACCATATAGACGGTTTTCTGGAGTCGGTGAGCGTTCAGATGGTCGTGGACGGCCGTCTGCCGGAGCGTGACCCGGCGTGAGCGCCTATCTCGACCATAATGCGACCAGCCCGGCGCCCGAGGCCGTGATCGATGCGGTGGCATCTGCCATGCGCGTGGTCGGCAATGCGTCGGCGCAGCATGCGCATGGCCGCGCTGCGGCCAAGCTTGTGTCGGACGCGCGCGAAGCGGTCGGCATGGCGATGGGCCAATGCGCGCAGGACGTGACGTTCACGGGCTCCGGCACCGAAGCCATCAACACGGCGATCCATTCCGCGGTTGCGGCAGGGTGCAAGCGGCTGCTCGTCTCCTCGCTCGACCACCCCGCTTCCATCATGGCGGCCGAGGCGAGCGGCGCGACGGTTACGATGCTGCCTGCGACTCCGTCCGGCCAAACGGACATGGACGCGCTCGAAGCGATCCTGTCGGACTGGGATGCCGCAGAGGGGCGTCCCTTTCTCTCGCTCGTCGCGGCGAACAGTGAAACCGGCGTGATTCAGGATACGGACCGTGCCATCGACTTCGTCCACGATGCCGGCGGTCTCGTGCTGATCGACGCGGTGC
>JBCCCX010000059.1:0-14424 GCA_039033275.1 Pseudomonadota bacterium
ACTTGAAAAAAAAGGAACGGTTTCAGAGCTATTTCATGCAAGGAGATATAGTCCTGACAGATTTATGATGACGAAGAGCTGGTGAAAGCAGGAAAGAGAGGGTGTCATTGAAATGGACAGGGGTATCCAACGTTACGACTCTGAGGTCGAAGGGCGTAACGCGATCCGCTCCGTAAAAGTCGTCGACCAACATCGGGCGTGGAACGATCTGGTCAATAGAACCTTTGTCGACCTACAAACCTGCCCGGCAACAGACGAACCCTTTCGGGCAACAATCGAGTCTGCACCCTTAGTCTCTGTCGAAATGTCCCATGTGACGGGATGTGCGCAATCTGTGATCCGCACTCGCCGTCATATAGATTGTAACCCTTCACCTTTCTTTCTCATGAATCTGCAGTTAAGCGGCTCTGCACGCGCCTCACAGTATGGCTTCTACACACATTTGAGACCTGGCGATTTTGCCCTGTTTGATCCAAATCGACCTTACGAAATCGCCTTCGATGAGTCGTTTGCCCAAATTGTTGTTAAGATCCCTCAAGACAGGGTGCGCCATTACCTCGGTAATCAGGCTGAACGTCAATTTAGCCGAATTAGACCTAAAACAGGGATGGGCAAACTGGCCTCGAATTTTATTGCTAGTACCTACCGAGAAGCGCCGCATCTTTCAGGATCAGAAGCGACCAACATCGAACACTGCCTGCTAGAAATTTGCCTTTCGGCAATTAGGTCCGAGCGTTCGACCCGTTTGGATGTGAGTTGTGGGGAGTCGATGCGCCAGCGTGTTCGGCAGTATGTTCTGCAAAACCTGAGAAGTTCAAATTTGTCCTGCAAAGCGATTGCGCAAAAGCATAGTGTCTCGGAGCGCTATCTGCGCAGGCTTTTCCAGAATGAGGATGAATCCTTATCTACATTTATTCGTGCTTGTCGTTTGGAGAGAGCAAAGGCTGATCTGACGTTAAGCGGATTAAATCATCACGCGTCGATTACTGAGATTGCCTACAAATGGGGGTTCTCGGACGGTGCTCACTTCTCACGGCTTTTTAAGGCCAAAAACGGTTTAACACCGCGAGAGTACGTTATTAGATCGAAGAAGCGTCAGTGATTGTCTTCCGGTCCCCTAGACCGTAGCTGGCTCATACACGGCCTCAATAACGAATTCTGACCCGACGAAGTTTGCATTGTCCCGCACAGAGTCGTGTAAGCTCTGCTGTGGCATAGCGCACTGAGCATGTAATGTTTCGGCCATTGTCGTATCCCCCTCTTTTGTTGATATTTTGGATACTAAAAAGGGCTTTGGGCTTATGTGATGAGTACATGTGTAAGATACATGGTGGTGTTTAAATTCGAAGCGTCCGTTTATATCGTCAGGCGCTGCTGCGGCATTTCGCCTTTGTTGTAGAGTCTGTAGGCAGCATCGAGGCACTCCATAAATTTAAAGATCGGAGCGCAGGTCACGGGTGGAACGGCGGAGAGACCGACATAAATGCATTCCGGAAAGCCAAAGGGTTAACCATACTAGCCTGTTTACACAGGCTTCTCTTCGCCGCTGGTTGCTGCAATTTCATCCATTCGGGCAACTGTTCCTTACGCTCTGAAAACGGTTCGGTAGATGGGACCGCTCGGGCTGGGCCGATGTTGCTCCGGCCTCCGAACAAAATTCAAAGTCATATGTCCCTGGCTTTGCAGAAACCTTGCTCCCTCCAGCCTGCTACCTGTTCGAACTGGTCGGGCGACAGCATCCCATTACTAGCATGACTACGCTTTGGATTATGGAGCATCTCTAAATAGTCGAAGATGTCCTGCCTGGCGTCGGCTCTGGTTGTGTGGGTCTTCCTGCCGATCCGCTCCGTCTTGAGAAGGTGATCGATGCCTCTCGGCTATGGCGTTATCATAGCAGTTCAACCTACTGCTCGTGCTTGCCTCCAGCCCGTGAGCATCGAGAAACGATCGCCACTCCTGGCTCGAGAACTGCGAGCCTTAACTAGCCGGGTGTGCATGCGTGGCTGCGTGGACCAGCCTGCAATCTTCCGAGGGAACGGGTCGATGACGACCGCGAGATAGAGCCAGCCTTCATGCGTCCTGATATAGGAAATATATGTCATCCAGACCCGGTCCGATGAATCCATATCGGAGGCCTGCTGCAGCCGGTTCGCTGCCACGACAGCCGGCTTGGTGACGGACTTGCCCGGACGGCGCGTAAAGCCGACATGAGCCCGAAAGCCTACTCATCGCGCGATCCTTGCGACTGGCTTGGCATACAGCGCTCTCCGGCTTCCAGCAGATTGTGATGTACCTTGCGGTAGCCGTACACGCCACCGCTTTCCAGCCAGGACTGGCGAGCGACTTTTTGCTGATCCCAAGCCTTGACGCCACCGAGGCGACGCTATGGCCCCGATCGACGACCTGCAAGACCGCCTCGCGCTTGAACTCTTCCGTGTACCGTATACGTGTGTTCCTCAAACACTCCTTGCTTCCGCTTTTACGGACCAAGGTGTCTGCAAAGCTAGGGGCACATTATTCGGCTTGGCAAATAGATTCTCTTGGTCGGAAAATCTTGGATACGGGTTACAAAACGAAAGCTCAGCAGCTTCATCGCACCAAATACATGGCCCGTAAGTGTTCCGATATCGGCATATTGCTCCCGGACACTGCGGTCGATCCCATTAAGGAGCAAGCCGTCAAGGATGTAGGGCACCTCGCTGACAATCCGGGAATCGTCTGGGTCGAGAACGGTCCGTATTGGTCTGGCACGTGTACATATGCCTTAATAACGAGTCGGCGGACAGAATTGGCATTCAGGCAGCTGCCCGCTTCGCTCTGAAGGGCGCTTGAGAGAAACTGGCCATGTACCGACGCACTGCGGCATCTTCCCATGTCATTGCTATTGTAATTGCGCTTTAAGCAAGAACGATCCGCTCCAACACCCGGTCGAGCGCTTTTGGGTTAACGTGCCATAGGGACAGGCGCATCAGTTGAAAGCGGTCATAGCCTTCGATGACGGTTTCCATCTTGGACATACCAAGGTGTCTACAAAGCCAGGGTACATCGGCATGGAGAACAACGTGGGTCTCGAAATGGGGAACAATTCGCTTGACGAGATAGCCTAAATAATTGATATTTTCTCATGTATTCGACGGGAGTTTTTGTTCTCTCCGGTGGGCCGCTTCACCGCATATTTCGAATTCTTAAGTGGTTGTAAAGTCTAGTTTTTCTGATTTGAGCTTCTTTACTTCTTATTGCTCTCCTGTTTGGGGGAACAATATGGGGTGCAATTTTCCCGTGACACAGCGTCGAAATCACTACCTCGAACAGCGAGGACACTACTCGTACTACAAGTGCCGTGTGCCAACACTATATTCCGAGATTCATGCCCCCTGTTACAGCAAGGCCGTATTTCATGTGGAATCGGTCTGTGTGGCTAGAGCCCACCATGATGCTATGGCCGATAAAATGAAGATTTTAGGGAAACTGCGCTGTTAGAGCAGCTGGGTAATGCTTCGTCCGGCCTTGCCGACATCGTTCCGCGCAATGCTTAGCCAAAGCAATGGGTTTCATTTTTCAAATCAGCTGCAATTCTTAGCGGTTGAAACGAGTTTTAAATATCGCGACCCGTATGTCCGCGATCAGCAAAGGTCCGCAATTAGAAATAAAAGAGAACGCAGTCGCAGTCCTTACGAATAAGGCAAAGATGCGCATGACTTACACCAGTGTTCTTACGCAATCTATTGTGAATCCAATGCGTATGTGACGTCAATCTAACCTACTAAGCTCCTGGATTTCGGATTGACCTTTGCCGATCCTCCACATGGCCAGTATCATGAATAAATGACCGAGCGTTGGCGGAATCAATGTAAATGCCGCGATTATGCTTGGATTACCCGTCCCCATCGCCGGGTCCACGCCCAGTTTGTCCAGCGCCACGTAACCAATGCCAACTGCCATGGCTTGGCCAAGCTTCGTAGTGAGTGTCGTGAGGGCGAAATAGACGCCGGTGGGGCGAGTGTCGCCGCCATCTGTGTCTACTAGATCAGCTACGATGGATCGGGTCAGGAAGATCCAGACACCAAGCGTCGATCCGAACGCGATCTGCACCAGCGCAGCCCAGGCGAGGTCTCCCTTGGGGATGAGGATGTATAGCGCGATGGCGGGAAGGGTCGCCAGGCTCGCCAGCGCGGTCGTCCGGACCTTTCCCAAGCGTTTGGCGACGATCAGCCAGAGAGGGACGAAAGCCACACCGCTGACGAAGAAGAGGAGCAGCAGAAGCCCGGCCCGGTCCGGAAGCTCGAGAAAACGCGCGGAAAAGAAGATGAACGTGGAAAGGAGCAAGCCGCCCGCGATACCCTGTACGAAATCCGCGGCGAGGATCCAGCGAAACGGCCCGTTTGCCAAGGCGCGCCGGACCGACGACAGGTCGGTCTGTTGGGAGGTCGGGCTCCGCACGGCGGTCGGATCGGGCGTGAGCCAGAGCGCCAGGCCGACGCATGGCAGGAGCAGGATCAGCGCGGCGAGACCCATGGACTCCACCCGGGCCTTCATGGGGTCCGCAGCGCCTACCTCGAAAATGGCGGGTAGCAGCATGGCCACGAGAGTGCCGACAAGACCGACGATTACGATCGCGCCCTGAAGCTTGGACCGCTCATGTGGGTCCTCGGACAGGTCGGCGGCCCACGCATAGTGGGTGATGGTCAACAGTGTGAACCCGATGAAGGCGACCATCAGCGATGCCGCCAGCCAGACGGCGCCGACGCCCTGCGGCGGGAAGAACAGCGCCCACACGCCGATGCCTAGGACGGGAACGCTGGCGGCGATCCATGGACGCCGCCTTCCGAAGCGGCTTCGCGTGCGGTCGGACATTATGCCAATGACGGGGTCGATGGCGATGTCCCAGAAGCGCATGACCATAAAGATCAGCCCGATTGTCCCGAGCCCCAGGCCGGTCACCGCGCTGTAGTAGGGCGGGAGGTACGCACTCAGCGGAAACAGGAGGGCCGCGCCGGGCAGGGCGGGCAGTCCGAAAAGAAAGAGCCGGCCTAACGAAAAACGCGAGGCCGGCGAGTTGGGGGCAGGGTGCGTTGTCATTCGACCAATATCGGCCCGAGGGCATCGCGCCAGATGCGGTACCCCTCCCCTTTCAAATGGATGCCGTCATTGCTAAGTTCCTCGGTGAGCTGGCCCTGCTCGTCGGAGAAGAGCGGCGTGAGGTCCAGGTACCGCCAGCCACGCTCGGCCGCCTCGGCCCACAGGTAGTGGTTCAGAGCCTCCACATCCGCCGGATCGACCGCGATCACCCAATCGCCGTTTGTGGGAAGCACGGATTGCAGCACTACAGCCGTTCCGGGCAGGTCCGTATCGATGCGATCGAACAGGGATTCGTAGGACTGGATGATGGCGCGCACATCGCGCCCGAAGTTCAAATCGTTGATGCCGGCCATGAACACCAACTGACCGGGATCGTGCGCCACAACGGCGTCGAACCGGGCCGCGAGGTCGTCGACCTGGTCTCCGCCTACACCCCGGTTCACGACCTGTTGGTTTGGAAAGTATTCGTCCCAGGACCCCTCCCATGTCAGAGAGTCACCGAGCAGCACGATGTCCGCCGACCCCACGCGCGTGGCGTTCATTGCATCGACCCGGCGCTCCTTTGCTTTTTGCGCATGGTCGATCAGGCCCGACACCACACGGTTTGCCCGCCCGCCGATCACGACCAGCGCAACAACCAAAACCGCATTGAGCAAGAGGGAGAGGATCAAGGGCCAACGCATGCCGATACCCTAGAAACTACCCCTCAACGTAATGCCGTATGTGGCCGGGTCGTTGATCGCTGCCTGCTGGGCGCTAAGGGCCGGTCCGCCAAAGCCGGTCCGGAAGCTCGTGCCCGTCAGGATGTATGTCTCGTCCGTAACGTTGCGGCCGTAGACCGCAAGGCTCCAACGTTCGTCCTCCGGCGTCAGGGCCAGGTTAAGCCCCACCAGCGTGTATGCATCGTTGCGGTAGAACGGGTCGCTCGCCGACGTCACGAAATGCGCGCCCTTGTGCGTCAGGTCGATGCGGGGCGTGAGGACGTACCCGCCGCCGACCGAGAAGGTGTATTGGGCGGATCCCGATGCTGCGAAGCTTGGCGACTGTAGGGGCGTCGCGCCCGACAGATCCTGCAATCCAGTTCCCCCGATGGCCAGAGCCGACGCGTTAAGATACTCGTCGAACTCCGCTTCCAGGATCGTGGCCGCACCCGACAGGACAAGGCCGTCGACGGGCTCCCAGAGCGCGTCCACCTCGAACCCGTAGGCGGTGACCTCGGCCGCGTTGTCGACCTTTAGCAGCGGAACCGGGGCATTGAGGTCGATGCTTTGGACCTGGAGATCCTGCGTGTCTTGATAGAAGGCGGCCGCCGAGCCGCGGAAGCGCTCGCCACCGAACTTCACCCCGACCTCGTAGGCATCAACGGTTTCGGCATCGAACTTCAGCAGGTCCGCGCTGGGCGTGCCGAAGGTGAGCAGGTTCGCGCCCGGTGACTTGTAGCCCCGGGCATAGCGCGCATACAGGCTGTTGCGGGCATCGAGGGCATAGTTGAGCGATACATCGCCCATTAGCGCGTCGTCCTTCACTTCGGACGTTGCCGCAGCATTGGGCCCAAGGCCGAGGCTGCCGAATGGGTCGATGTCGGAATAGTCGAAGGTCTTAGTCTCATCATTATAGCGCAGTCCGACGGTAGCGGTCAGGCGGTCAGTGAAATCATAGGAACCCTGGCCGAAGACCGCGAAGGCCTCGCCATTGGTCACCGTGTTGACCGAGATCAGGTCGATCGTGCTCTGGCGCAGCGTGTTGTTGTCCGTGATTTCCTGGTCGAAATAGTAGGCCCCGACCAAGTAGTTGAACGGGCTATTCAACTCGCTGGCGATGCGGACTTCGAACTGCGTTTCCTCGAACTCGCTATTGGGGACGGACCGGTAGGGCAGGATCGGAAATATGGACACGTTCGAGCCGTCCAACTCGAAATTCACGTTCGACTCGCTCTGTCGCGTTGAACCCGTGAGGGTGAGCAGGTGGTCGCCGAAATCATGGTCCAACTGGATCGAAAGACCCCAATCCTCGATGCCTTCGTCATAACCCGTGTCGGTAATCAGCTCGCGGCGGTCGAGGTCAAGAAACACGCCATCCACGCCGTTGGCCTGTCCGCGCCGTCCGGATGCCAAGCCCGGAATGGTAATGCCGAGCGCGCCAAAGATCGGCACATCCGCGTCCGGGACGAAGTAGGGCACGAAGCCACAGCACTCATCCTGCAGGTCGCTATAGTCGGCGATGAAGCGCACTTCCGTGGCAGGTCCAATGGAGGCGAGAATCTGGCCGCGCACTGACAGGCGGTCGAACGTACCGATTTCGGGGCCGTTTCCGACATTATCAATCGTGCCCTCGTTGCGGTCTCGGTAGCTTACGCTCAAGCGGGCAGCCAGCGCGTCCTGCGCGTTGTCGAGCAGAGCCCCAGTGATCGTGCCCTGGGCGGTGAGCGTGTCGAAATTGTCGTAGCCGATCACGTAGGACCCGCCGAACTCCCGGCTTGGCTCCAGCGTGACAATGGACAGCGCCCCGGCGGAATTATTGCGTCCGAAGATGGAGGATTGCGGTCCCTTGAGAACCTCTACGCGGGAAATGTCCACGAAATCCGCAATACCGGCGACGGGCCGCGAGCGGTAGATGCCGTCCACATAGATGCCCACCGACTGCTCCACGCCGCGTTCCTGCGCGGCCGGACCCTGCCCGCGGATCGATAGGTTGAAGGCAGACGAGTTGGTGGTTTTCGTAACGTTGACGCTCGGCAAGGCTTGGACGAGATCGTCGATGTTGCGAATTTCCTGCCGCTCTAATTCTGCTGCGCCAATCACGGACACGGAAATCGGGACTTCGGCGAGGGTCTGCTCGCGCCTTTGCGCGGTGACGATGATCTCGTCGTCAAAGGACGTAGCTCGGCCGGGTCGGCTGTCCTGTGCCGGGTCTTGGGCCTGTGCGGCGAACGGAACGAGACAGACAGCCGTCGCGGCTGCGAGTGCGGAGCGCTTGGACATGGATCCCCCAATCAAGTGCGCTGTTTTCGCGTCACTTTGAACGTTTATGATTTTATATGCGCGTTTTTGATCGTACCAATCCGGCGCGAGGTCAAGCGCTTTTCAACGCGGGGGTCGGCACAGCGGCTGAAAACCTTAGGAAAGGGATCTGGGTCGGCTCTCCCTGCTTTGCAGGAGCAGTGGCGACGAGGAGGTTTTTTATTCCGCGATCAGGAGGCTGACACCGGCATCGATCAGCATCTGCCGATCAGCATGATTAATGCCGCCATCGGTCACGACCGTATGGAGCCGGTCCAGCTCGCACAGGACGAGCGCGGCATCCGAGCGGAATTTCGAATTGTCCGCCACGACGATCACTTCGTCCGCGCGCGCCATGAGTCGTTGTTCGGCCTGCACGAGAATGGAATCGCTTTGCAGCAATCCTCTGGAGGTGATGGCGGCCGCGCCGACGAACATCTTGGACGCGTTGTAACGGTTCACGCCGTTATTTTCGAACGGGCTGAGAATGATGTTTTGTTCGCGGTAGACTTCCCCGCCCGGCACGTGGAGGCGGATGTCCGGGTCGGGCAGAAGCTCTTGGACGATGGGAAGGGAATTGGTCAGGACCTGCAGGCTCCGACCCCGCAGATATTCGCACATCATGAACGTCGTGGATCCCGCATCCAGAATAATGGCGTCGTTGTCTGCGCAAAGCGACGCCGCCATCCGCGCAATCGCCCGCTTCTGGGCGACGTTGATTCCAACATTTCGCGAAAAGGGCGTGCCGTGCAGTCGGTCCCGCCGTTCGATCGGCTCTGCCCCGCCATGGGTCCGCCGCAAGGCACCGGCGTCGGACAGGGCATTCAAATCCCGGCGTATCGTCGCGACCGACGCTCCCAATGCGTCCGAAAGCTCGGCCACACTGGCATGCGGCGTCTGCGAGAGCATTTTGAGAATGCTGCGATGACGCTCCGATTGCCGCATGGTCTTCGGCTAGGTCATGCGGGCTGGAAAGTCACTGTCCTTTCCGTTCCATCGCTGGACTGCGATGCGACCGTAAAACCTTTCGGTGCATGTATGTCAGGATCCGGTGCGCCCTCCGGCCAGTTAAGAGTTGCGGAAAAACCTATGTCGTTCCGGTTCAGCTCGACTGTCGCGTCTCCCCACCGGGTCGGCACGGTGCCGCTCGCCTTGTCTAGATCCAGCGGATTAGGCGCAAAAAGCGGTGCGCCTTTATCATCAGGCCGGACGCCGAGAACATGCGCACTCATCATCCAGGTCGGCGAGGCGGAAAAGCCGTGGCAAAGGCTGGCGGTCGGGCCGAAGCTCTCCCAGAGCGTGGTCGCCCCCGCATCCAGCATGGGCTTGTAACGGTACCGGATGAATCCGAACGCCTTGTCCAGCCGTCCCGCCTTGGCGAGCGCCTCGAATAGGAAGTGGCTGTAGAAGGTGTTGCACATGACGACACCGATTTCCGGATCGAGGGTTTCGCCCTCATCCTTGATTGGACGGGCGGCCGTGAAAGTGATGCGCTTTGGATCCGTGATGTAATCCACTATCTTTGCCCAGCGGTCCTCGGGTGCGTCGCCCCACAGGATCATGGCAGCGTTGGCATGCTGGGACACTTGCGGGGTCATCAGTTCGCCGGACCGTGGGTCGATGCAATCGACATAGACGCCGCGGGCCGCGTCCCAATGGCGCGCATTCAAGGCGTCGCAGACGGCGTTCGCGTCCGCGCGGTAACGCTCTGCTGCGCCCGCATTGCCGATTGCGTCGCTGAGCATCGCCGCCGTCTTCAGCGCGCCGGCCCATTCGGCATTGATCGCGCAGGCTTCGCCAGCCCGGCCTAGACCCGCCCAGTCCATGAAATGCCAGTAGGGGCTGTCAACGAGAAGCCTGTTGTCCCCCGCCGTCCGGGCAAACCAGCCCAGCGCCTTTTCGATGTTGGGCATGATCTCCTTGATCACATCGAGATCGCCCGTCAGGCGCAGGTGGTCCCCTGCGTTCAGGATCCATTGCAGGGTCCAGTCCGGGATCAGGATTGCGTTCGTCTTGTGATTACCGGGCGCGAACATCTGGGTCAGCCCGTCGGGCCGTTGGCTCTCGGCGGCCTTGCGCAGGAACTCCGCGTTCAGCACAGCAATGTCCTGGCCAAAGGCTGCATGGCCCACGAGGTTCTCCACCGTCGCGTCGCCCAGCCATTGGCGCTGTTCACGCGACGGGCAATCCTCCCATCCGTCGTGCATGCAGAGCTGCAGCGTGTAGCGACCCGTGCTCCAGAGTTGGTCCAGGAAGGGATCGTTCGAGGCGAACGATCCCAGCTCCCGCGCCGGAAAATGGGTCTGGGTTCCGCCGATGCGTTTTAGCGTGACCCCGTCCGGCGCGTTGCGGACTGTGACCTGCATGTACCGCGCGGCCTGCCACTCAAACCGCTCGAACGTCTGCAGTCCGGGCTTACAGACATAGCGCGACAGGTGGGCGTCGAGGCCGAGCACTTCGTTGCGCTCGATCCGCGCGTCGCCCAGCTCCGCCCCGTCCCATTCGCCGGGCAGGGTTTCGCTGACGGCGATGTCGATCTCTTCGCCGCCTTGCGCGTCGATCTCCAGAACAGGATAGATCGTCTGAAGGCGGTCGAACGCGAACATCATGGCGATGCCCGCGCCAGCAGGCGTCGTCACGACCCAATCCCCTTCTTCCTCGTTCACCAAGGAAGGATCGTTTTCGCCGAGCGGTTCGGTATAGGCTTGTTCATGCAAGGCCCCTTGCACGGGCGTAGCCGTCCGCGTCCACAAGCGCCGAGACGGAGCGACCCAATCTTCCGAGAGAGCCGGCAACGGATTCCGGACGAGGTGGGGGAAGGGGGCCGACCCCATCCCAATCATGGGAGCGAAGGGCTCCGGCACGTCCATGACGTATGTGTCCGTCCAGCCGGAATCGTCGAACCCGGCATCCATCCAGTTTCCAGGCAGCTTCCGCGCGTCCAGCCATTCGATGTGGCCGAGCCCGTGATTGGCGGGCGACGTTTCCTGCACCCAGGCATCGGATCGACGGCACCGCCAGTCAGTATCTGTGCTCAGCGAGACAGTCGTTCCGCCACAGTGCGCCTGTCCGCTGGCCCAGAGCCCCCCGTCGCCGAAGAGCGGCCGCCACTGGCCGCGGACCTGTTCGTACCACGACATGTCCTCGCCGAAGACCCGGATGAGGACGGCGATCACATTCTTCCCGGATTTCAGCTGCGGGGCGAGATCATAGGTGTCGTAGCGCTGATGGAGCGGAGAACACCGTGCCGGACCGCGTCCAACGCGCTCGCCATTGACGAAAAGCTGGTAGCGTCCATCGACGGTGATGTGGAACGGAGCCGTGTCCGGCTTTGTGGGTAGATCTACGGTCTTGCGGAAGAAGTACCAGCGGTTCTGGCCTTCGTCGCGCTCGGGTGCGGACATGAAGCCTGCCCGGAATCCTTCCGGGTCAATGGGCTGATTAACGGTCCAGATGAAAGGCGCGCTCAGGCGCAGGCTTCGGCTCATAGGGGATCCCCAGTTCTTTTGTTGTCAGACGATCCCACCGCCGGACGAGGCGAGGGCCGGGCGGTCTTGCGCTACCGTATTTCTGTAGCTCGAAGCGCGGTAGGTCCGGATCGGGTCGGCGGGTCCGCCGGCGCGCATCCTGGCGAGAGCGATGAGAGGGCGCACATCCGTGCGGTAGGCGCTCTTCAAAGTCTCGGCGGCCATCAGCGCGTCATTACTCTCTTGGGCATCCGCGAGAGCGTCCCGATCTACGATCAAGGCTTGCGTATGTGCGATGGCGATGGCCTCGGCACTCGTCGTCAGGCTCTCAATCGGGTCCGTGACGTTGTGCGACTGGTCCATCATGTAGGCGGGCGGGGCGTGACCCCAGCCGCGGGCCTCCGCCTTCACCAGCTCGTTGAAGCACAGGAAGAGCTGGAACGGCTTGACCGATCCGCTGTCCAGGTCGTCGTCGCCATACTTGCTGTCGTTAAAATGGAAGCCGCCGAGCTTTCCGGCATGGTGCAGGCGGGCGATGATCATCTCGATGTTGGTGTTGGGCGCGTGATGGCCCAGATCAACAAGGCAATTGGCCTGCGGGCCGAGCGACTGCGCCGCGAGCAGGGAACTGCCCCAATCGGCGATGACCGTGCTGTAGAAGGCGGGCTCGAACATTTTATGCTCGATGAAGAGCTGCCAATCCGCAGGCAGGGCCGCATAGATATCCGCCATGCTGTCGAGATAGAGCTGGAACGCGCCCGCGAAATCCTGCTGGCCTGCGAAGTTGGAGCCATCCGCGATCCAGACGGTAAGGGCGTTGGAGCCGATCTGCTCGCCGATGCGGATGCAGTCTATATTGTGCGCCACCGCCTGTGCGCGGACGGCGGGGTCCGTGTGCGTCAGGCTGCCGAACTTGTAGGAGAAGGCCTGGCCGGGCTGGTCCTGGAACGTATTGGAATTGACGGCGTCGAATGCCAATCCGAACTCCGCGGCTTCGTCCTTTAGCGCGCCGTAGTCCTTGGTCGAATCCCATGGAAAGTGCGGGGAAACGGCAGGCGTCATACGGGTCAGAGACTGGATGACGGCGCAATCCCGGAGCTTTTCCGAAATGTTGCGGGGTTCCCCGCGGCCGGGAAATCGCGCAAATCGCGTTCCGCCTGTTCCCACGCCCCAGCTCGGCACCGCCACCGAGAACGCTCCGATCCGGGCCATCAGGGCGTCGCCGTCCTGCCCGGTGCGTTCCAGACGGGACAGGAGCGTTCCAGCCTCGTCCTCCACACGGTCCAGATGTTCCGCACGATCGCGCTCGACCGCCTCATGCAGCTGGTCCATCGCGCTCATCGGGTAAAAGCCCCTGCATGGCCTGCATCGACATTCAGGATATTACCGGTCGATTTGGAGGATAAGTCTCCTGCAAAATAGGCTACGGCTTCAGCTATATCTTCTGGGTAGACAGAGCGTCCGAGCAGGCTCCGCTTGCGGTAATGGTCCTCGAGGTCGTCTGTGCCGAGGCCGTACGCGTCCGCGCGCTCCTCCCGCCATTTACCCGTCCAGATGTTCGATCCCTTCAGGACAGCATCAGGATTGACGCTGTTGACACGAATCCCGTGTTCCGCCCCTTCCAAGGCCAGGCAGCGAGCGAGATGAAGCTCTGCCGCTTTGGCAGACGCGTACGCACTCGCATTCTTGGACGCGACGAGCGCATTCTTCGATCCGACAAAAACGATTGATCCGCCAATTCTCTTCATGCGCTTGAAACATTCGCGCGCGAGAAGAAAATACCCGTCTACCAATACGGAATGGTTCTTCCGGAACAGGTCAAGCGTTGTGTCTTCGACCGGGGCCGCGGAAGCGAGACCGGCGTTGGCGACGGCGATGTCCACGCCGCCAAACGCCAAACCCGTGGCTTCGATAAGCGACGTGACGGCGTCCTCGTCCGTCACGTCGCAGACAGACGCCGCGATACGGTCGCGCCCGAACGCGTCGGACAGCCCGTCCTCGACGTCGGAAAGGCGGCCCGCGTCGATATCGGCCAACATGACGCACGCGCCCTCGGACAGGAGACGCCGCGCGGTTGCGAGCCCGATGCCGCCCGCTCCGCCGGTAATCACGGCGATGCGCCCGTCGAAAGGCTTCGGGGCCGGGCGGCGGCTCAGCTTATCCTCTTCGAGTTGCCAGTACTCAATGTCGAAGGCCTCGCGCTCATCCAGGCCTTGATAGCCGTTTAGCGCTTCGGCCCCGCGCATGACGTTGATCGCATTCTGGTAGAATTCCGAGGCGATCCGCGCCGTCGTCTTGTCGCCGGCAAAACTGGCCAGGCCGATGCCTGGGATCAGGTAAATGACGGGATTGGCATCACGGATGGGAGGGCTGTCGGGCTGGGCATTGCGGTCATAATAGGCGGCATAGTCCTTGCGGTATTGGTCGAAGGCGGCATCGAGCGCGTCGGTCCCGTCGTGTTCCCACGCCTGTGCATCCACGATGAGCGGCAAGATCTTGGTTCGCAGGAAATGGTCGGGGCAGGACGTTCCCATGCGCGCCAGACGCTCCATGTCGGATGAGCCGACGAATTCAAGCACTTCCGGCGTGTCCACGAAGTGACCGACTTTCGGGCGCTTTTGGGAAATGAGCGGGCGGATGTTCATCATGATCCGCGCGGCGAGATCGCGGCGTGCATTCTTGGCCTTGGTTTCCATCCGGGGGCCACCGAAGGCGGCCTTGCTGCCAAAGCGCGCGTTGAGCGCGCGGGCTGCCTTCGCGATGACTTCCACGGTCAAGGCGTAGCAGTCTTCGCTCGTTTCCGCCCAGGTGAACAGGCCGTGCCCTTCCAGAACGATACCCTGAAGGCCCGGATTGTCGCGGTCATAGTCGCGCAGGCG
>JBCCCX010000060.1:0-14415 GCA_039033275.1 Pseudomonadota bacterium
GACTGATACCGCCCCTCGAAAAACGGGGTGAGGTGCCGTATGGGTTGGGCAACACATCTATCTGGGGACCCGTCCGAAGTTGAACGATTTGACACCGATAAGCGATACGGACGGCGTGAGCATGGCCGATACGCTGGCCGGATATCTCGTGTCCCGCGACGTTTTCACGGCAGGCGCCGCGCACGAAGCTGTCGGCTTCCAGGAGCAGTTCGGTACGGGACTGATCCAGGCGAGCTTGAAGCTGGGATTGGCGCGGGAGACGGACCTGCTGGCGGCAGTGTCGGATTATTTCGGCCTGCCGATACTCGATCATGCCTCGGGGCCGCTGCCGCGCGCAGCGGATGTGTCCCAGGCAGCAAGCCAGCTAAAGCTGCCCGTCAGCTGGCTGGTGACAAATGATGGGATTGTCTGGTTCGACGACACGAACGGAAACGGGACAGAGCAGCTCAACATCGCGCTGCGCGACCCCGTCAACCAGGCTCTGCCGGAAGAGCTTGGCAAACGTCACGCGGCTTCCGTCAAAACCTGGATTGCCCCGGGCAACTTCCTCGATGCCATGCTGGCGGAGATTACGGCGGAGCAAAGCGATGCGAACGAGACGACGTCCGGCGCCGATCTCGCCCGTTTGCGCGAACTGGCCGAAGAGGCGCCGGTCATCGAATTCGTCAATCGGCTCTTCTCCGACGCGCTGGAGCAGAATGCGTCCGACATACACATCGAACCCGAAGCCGATTTCTTCGAAACGCGCTTCCGGGTCGATGGCGTTCTGACGGATATCCGCCGTCACTCCAAAAGCATGTTCGACAGCACGGTCACCCGGATCAAGATTCTCTCCGGCATGGACATTTCCGAACGCCGACTACCGCAAGACGGCCGCCAGACCGTGCGCGTCTCCGGCGAGGAAATCGACCTGCGCGTCTCTTCACTGCCGGCCACGGAGGGTGAGAGCGTGGTGATTCGGCTTCTGCGGAAGAAGTCCGACCTGCCGGACATGCAGGGTCTGGGTTTGAGAGGGGAAACGCTGGAGGCGTTCCGCAAGCTGATCGAATTGCCCAATGGGATATTCCTCGTCACGGGGCCGACCGGGTCGGGCAAGTCCACGACGCTATACAGGGCCCTGGAGCACCTCCACCGCGGCGAGTCCAAGCTCATCACCATCGAGGATCCGGTGGAATACGATCTCGAAGGCGTGAACCAGGTCCAGGTCCACAGCGACATCGGCCTGACCTTCGCCAAGGGACTGCGCGCCATGCTGCGGCAGGATCCCGATGTCATCATGGTCGGCGAGATCCGCGACAGGGAGACGGCGGAAGTGGCTATTCAGGCTGCACTCACAGGCCACCTCGTTTTTTCGACCTTGCACACGAATTCCGCCATCGGAGCCTATGAACGCATGGTCGATCTCGGCGTGGAGCCGTTCCTCCTGTCCGCCGCCCTGCGCGGCGTGCTGGGCCAGCGCCTGTTGCGCAAACTCTGCACCCAATGCCGCAGCGCCGCGTCAGATGCCAGCAAGGACATGGTCAGGCAATTGCTCGGAGACGACGCCCCCATGTCCGACGCGCAAGTCTTCGAGGCCCAAGGCTGCGCCGTTTGCGGCGGGTCGGGCTATAAGGGACGCGTCGGCGTCTACGAACTGGTCGACATACATTCCATGCACCAGTCGGGGGTCACCGGCGATCTGCGGGACGCGATGCGCGCGGACATCCTCAAAGGTTTCGGCTTCAAGTCCATGCTGCACGATGCGCTGGTCAAGGTCTGCGCGGGCGAGACGTCGCTTGAAGAGATCGCGCGCGTCTTCGGCCGCCGCGCCGTTTCGGGCTGAGGTCGGCCCCCGTGCCGAGCTTTCGCTATAAAGGAATGTCGGAAGACGGCCGCGAGCTGGCCGGGACGTTGCAGGCAGGACGCGCGGCCGCCGCCCTGAAATCGCTCGAAGACCGGCGCATTAGCGTCTACAGCCTTCAGCTGTCGGAAAAAGCGGAGCGCAAGCTCAAGACCAAGGCACCCAAAAGTGCGGACTATTACCAGTTCATCCAGCAGATCGCGGTGCTGTTGAGTGCGGGCATTCCGCTGCTCGAGGCGCTCGAAAGCCTCAAGCGAATGGTGGATCATGCCGTCATATTGGAGAAGCTGGAGGAACTCATCCGGCAGCTTCGCTCGGGTTCCAAACTCTCGGAAGGCCTTGGCTCGACTTTCCCGGAACTGCCCACTCTCGTTCCCAGCCTCGTGGCCTTGGGCGAGCGGACGGGCGAGTTGCCATCCACCCTGACCATTATTGCCGAACAGCTGAAGTTTCAAGAAGAGCTCAAGTCCGAACTGCGCAGCGCGTTGACATACCCGCTCTTTCTCAGCGTGGTGGGGCTGATCGCCGTCCTCTTCATGTTCCTCTTCGTCGTGCCGCGGTTCGAATCCATGCTGGGCGACGATCTGTCCGGTCTGGATGGCCTGTCGCGCACAGTGTTCGCCATGTCGGCCGGCCTGCGCGAATACGGCTTGTTCATTCTCGTCGGCGTCGTGGGCGGTCTCGCGGGCCTGATCTGGCTCGCGCGCGGCGAGGAGGGCCAACAGGCCATCGCCGCCTTCGCCCAGCGACTCCCCTTTGTGGGTCCCCTGCTGCGAAAGAAAGAACTCTCGGACTGGACGCGCACGGTCGGTCTCGCCTTGCAGTCCAGGGCAAGCATACTGGACGCTGTCGGCTTGGCCCGAGACGTGCTGAGGGGTTCGCGCAGCCGGGCCGCTTTCGACGAAGTGTCGCGCGACCTGCGGGCCGGCTCCACGCTCGACGAAGCGCTCGCCAAGGTCCCCGATCTGGAACCTGTCATCCTCAATCTTGCCGGTGTGGGCACCAAGGCCGGGAAGCTGGGCGAGATGCTCCTGCTGGCCACGGAAATCATCGACAAGTCCGTGCGGGAATCCTCCAAACGCCTCGGCAAGCTGGCCGAGCCCATCGCCATCCTGATGATCTCATCGGTTATCGGCATCGTGGTCATCTCGCTCGTGACCGCCATGACCAGCCTCTACGATATCGGGTTGAACTGACATGCCGGTCCGAAGGCGGGCGCCAGTAGCCTGCCATCGACCTGCATCGCCGTTTGCATCGCACGGTGGCATTGCCTAGAACCGGCCGGCACATGCCACCACTGCAGGGATAGATCATGACCCTACCATCCGAACAGGCGCGTGACGTGAACACCGCCGACCACCATTCCGCTTCGACCGAGCGCGAAGCCCGACCCGCGCGCGATGCCGGCTTCTCCCTCATGGAAATCCTCATCGCCCTGGCCATCATCGCCTCGCTGACCGTGATCGTCGGGCCCCGCCTCACGGGTCATGTCGATCGATCGAAGACGGTCAGCACCCTGTCGCAGGCCAAGCAGATCAAGGCATCGCTTGGCATGCTCCAGATGGATATCGGCCGCTACCCGACCCAGGATGAGGGGCTCTCCCTGCTGGTGGAGCCGAGAGGCATGGGCGACATGTGGCGCGGGCCCTATCTCGACGGCAGCGTTCCGGTCGATGCATGGGGTGAGCCTTTCCAATACGTCCCGCCGCCCGCCGACAACATCTATGCCGCACCCCGCGTCTACTCTCTTGGAGCGGACCGGGCAGAAGGCGGTGACGGTCTCAATGCCGATATCGAGGGATAACGCCCACTCTCCCCCTTTCGAAACGGCTTCGGCGGATCAGGGGTTTTCCCTTGTCGAGGTACTGGTTGTGCTTGCCATATTCTCCGTTCTGGCGGGCATTGTCGGGGTGAATGTGCGCAAGGCCGTTCATTCCGTCAAGCTCGAGGCCTCCCGGGACGCCGTCGTCCAGATCGTCAGGACGACACGGGCGCAGGCCACCTTCGCCAGCGAGTTCGTGCCGTTCGACAATGCTCGTCGCGGCCATCCGATCGAAGCCGGGGAGCAGACCATCTTCTTTGCGGAGAGTTCCGGCGTGCGGCGTTTCGGCGTCTGCGACGAGGCTGCGGGGCGGGTGCAGGTCGAGGGCCGGACCTACGACTTCCAAATCGACCCCGTTACGTGCGTCGTGCGTCATGGCCGTTGAGCGCACCTGCCCCGCAGCGGGGACGAAAGCCGACCGCGACGCCGGCTTCTCCCTCATAGAGGCTTTGGTCGTCCTGGCCGTGTCGGGCGCACTCATGGTCGCTTTGACATCCATCCTGAACTTTTCCAGGGTCAGCAACATGCGACTGGCCGATCATGCGGCGCGGCAAGGCGACATGTTCTACACCGATCTGCAGGCGCAAAGCGTCGTGGACCGCATCTACGAAGACCCGCTCCTGCAAGTCTCCGGCCGCCTTCCGTCCCGCGCCAGCCGCGACGGCGAGCTCTACAGCGAGCGGCTCTGGCAGAGCCGCGAGGGACCGGTCCTCTTTAGCGGCGACGAAACGAGCTTCACCCTGTTGGCCAGGTCGATCGTTTCCGCCAGCGGCGATCCGGAAGCCGTGACTTTGCGCTGGGACAGAACGGACGACGATGGAAGCCGTCTCGTCATGGTGAGCGGGGAACAACAGATCACGTGGCCCACCGTCTTTCCGGATTTGGTGGAATTCCGCTACATGTCCGAAACGGGAGAGTATTCGTCCACTTTCCCTGTGAAGCAGGAACGGCCCGCTTTCGAGCGCGCCCAGCTCGATCCGGTCGCCAAGCCGACGGCGATCATGGCGGTCGACACGGCTACCCAGATCCCAAGCTTGATCCTCGATGTGCCCTGACATGCGCAGGTCCTCCTCCCAGTCCGGTTTCGCCATGCCGCTGACCTTGGCCATCGTCGCGGTCATGGCATACCTCGTCGCGACGGGCGTGCAGCGCGTGGAGGTGGCACGCGCGGAGGCGCGGCTCGCACAGTCCAATGTCGAGGAGATCACCGATCTGAGCCGCATAGAGCAGGACGTGGTCTGGCGCGGCGTCCTGGAGTTGCTCGGGAAGAGCAGCATCGGAGATTCCCCGCAATTCGATCGCTATCTGGCCCGCCCGCCGGACACGGAATGGAAGGCCGATGGCATGCCCCGTATCTGGCGTCCCGTTTATTCCGACCCCTATGGCCGCAATCTGCCGACAGCCCTCGTCATGATCCGGGACGAAGCGAGCAAGCTGGACGTCAACAGCCCCGTTAAGGGGTACATCAGCCTCCTCGCGGAGCGTGCGGGCCTGTCGAGCGGTGTGCGAAGCCGTGCCGTGGACGCGCATCTCGACTATGTGAGCGACCGCACGCCTCGGGCCATCAACAATGACGACGTGCTCCGTCTGCCCCATCGTTCGGGCATGCTCGATCCTCTGGAAATATGCGGGCTGGAAGGCTGGTCGGAATGGGACTTGTGTGAAGACGAAGAAGCCGTCCGGAGCCTATTTACGGCCGGGGTCGGTCTCATACCCAACATGGACATGCTCTCCGCCGATGCGGCCCGTTTCCTGCTGGGCCGTTCCGACCGGCAGGACCTTGCGTCGCGGAACACCGAATGGAGGGAGCTGCGCGCGCGCAACGAATTTTACGATCCGCTGGAGGGCACGGGGCTTGGCGGTGTGCGGTTCGACGTGACGATCCTGATCCGCAACAGCAATCGGGCCTTGAGGTTCATCCTGGACACACGCACACAGGAGCGTAACGAGCCTTTCGCCATCAAGACATTGCGTTATGTTCCGGCGGATAGGGTGGTGGAGGAGGTCCGCCGCCTCGATCCGGCCGTGCTGGGGAAATTCGCGTCGTCGGATTAGGAAACGGAAGCCAGTGCTCGACCACCAGAGATACATCCTTGCAAAGGACTGCGCGCTTCAGCCGCTGGATCGTTCGGGCGCGCTTCCGCAATGGGCCGTTGGCAAGGAAGTCGTCCTGTCGCGCGCCCTTTGCGCGTTCAACCGCATAAAGCTCAATGGCGATCTCTCCGCGACGAAGCGCCGCCAGTCGGCCGAGCTGCAGGCGCGGATCTCGACACCGTTCGAAGATCCCGCGCTGTTCCTCATTCTCACCGACGGGCATGCGTTGGCTTGGACATGGGACCGCGTCGCCTTCGAGAAGAGGACCGGCCTTCCCGCCCGGCTCGGCCTGCCGGAGACGGTGCTCCACCCACCCCAAGACGGGTTCGCCCTGAAAACGTGCCTGGACGGATATGAGGGGCAGTGCTGGTCGGACGGGCATCTCCACCACTCGCGCTGGTGGCCGAAAATGCCCTCGCCAGGGGAGTGGCGCCTGTTCCAATCGAGCGTCGACGACCGGACGGTCCCGCACATCGCCCTGCCGCAGCCCCTGCCGCCGACGGACCCTGGCCACGGCAATGCCGCTACGGGCAATGCGTCGTCCTTCCGCAGCCGGCTGGCAGAGCTGCGCGCGCCCATGGTCGCGGCCCTTTGCGCCTTGGTCGTGCTGCCGGTGCTGTCCTACTTGATCGTCGGCGCGCTCACACTGTCCCTGTCCAATGCGGACCTTCGGCAGAAGGTGGCGAGTCTCGAGACGGAATTGGGCGCAAAGCGCGAAGCGGCCATGCGTCTCGGACAGGCCCGGGCCACCCTGGCGGACTACGCCGCCCAGATGCGCCGCGCGTCCCCGCTCCTGCCTCTTAGCGCCATTCTGGAAAAGGTTGCGGAGACCGACGGCCAAATCGAGAATGCCCGTCTGATCGACGGTCTCGTCGAGGTGACGTTCGTGACTCAACAGACCATCGACACGGTGGCTTGGGTCCGCGCGCTGGAAGCCGACCCATCCCTGAGCGGCGTCGAAATCTCGTCCACGGTCAGGCCCGGCGAGCGCGTCGTCACGGCGCGCGTCGACGAGGCAGCCATGTTCGCCACGCAAGGCCAGGGGGAGGAAAGCTGATGGCGCACCTGTCCGCAGACTCCCTCGCCCTGACCCCCTTGGCGAAAAAGGGCTTGGCCGTGTTCGCCGCCATCATCGCCTTCTTGCTGTTCGACCGCCTTCTGACCCATCTGTCGGAGGCCCGTGTCGAGCGTGACCGGCTCTCGGCGCAATATGTGCAGTTGCTGGCCATCCAGGACTCGCCCGACCCGACACCCTATTTCGCCGCTGCGCGGGACCGGATGGCGGAGTTCGAGGCAGGTTTCCTCGGCGAGGAGACCGATGGGCTGAACAGCGCCAAGCTTCAGACCGAACTCGTGCGCATCTTCAGCGAATGCGGGGCGTTCCAGCCGGTCATCGACATCGATACGGAGCCGCTCGGGACGGTGGCCGCGATCACCTTGCTGGAATCGGACGTTCGCGCACAAGCCGACATGGTGACACTATCGGGCTGCCTGGATCTTCTGAACAGCGCCGGCATCAGGATCAACGTCGACTCCCTGCGCTGGGCCTTTCCTGACGGGGTCGTGATGCGCCTCCAGGCTTTCTCCAAGCGCGAACCGGGAGGGGACACATGATCGGCGGCGTACTTTTCAGGCTGACCGCCGGTACCGTGTTCGCCTACGCACTGGTCGCCAGCGCCGCGGCGGCTCTGCTGGGAGGCTTTGCCATGCGCGGAGGCGACTTGCCGGTCTCTTCGATCGGGCTGGCGGACAGGCCCCTGCCGGAGGCGGCCCCCATCGATACGGGACAAGCCTTGCAAACTATTAAGGGTCTCGGACTGAACCGCAGTCTTGCAGTCGGGGGCAATCCGATTGATCAGGGCGGTGCGCAGGCTGGGGCGTCCGTCGGCGATGACGGGTTGCCGCTCGATCTACCGAGAATTTCGGCGATCGTTCTGGAGTCCGGCACGGCGACGGCCTACGTCGTCACGCAGGGGAGGTTCGGTCGCATGGGATTGGGGGACTCTATGAATGGTTACGAGCTTGTCGGCCTATCGACGTCGGAAGTGGTTTTTTCCGATGCCGATGGCGATGTGATTACCCAAACCCTCTTCAAACCCATCGCTCTGGCAAAGACCGACTAGGCGTCCCGCCTGACGGCCCGCCACGGAACCAGTGTTCATCATGCCATCATCAGTCCCACGCATCGCCGCGCTGACGGCCGCAACGTCGACACTCGCCATGCTGGCCTCCTGCCAGACGCTGACGGAACCCGCACGGCCAGACAGCCCGGCCGTGCAGGTTTCAAATCTCGACGGGTCGCCACCGACCGTGATCCGGGTCGACGACGAACTTGCCGACGGCGTGGCGGTCTCGCCCGTCACGGCCGCGCCTCCGAGCAGTACGGTGACGCGACGGAGCCTGCCCAGGATCGGTATCGGTTCCGCACGCGACACATCCCTGGCAGGAGGCCAGCGCCCGCGCTTCGACGACGAACGGCTGACCGTGGCGCTGCCGCCCCAGCCCGTGCCCGAATTCGTGAATTCTGTCTTCGGCGAAATCCTCGGCCTCGGCTTCACCTTGGGTCCCAGCGTCTCCGACATGGCGTCGATCGTGGCGTTCCGTTCGGCCAACAACATCGGCAAGGGCGAGCTGTTCGACGCCGCCGTGGCCGCCCTGCAGACTTACGGCGTTGCCGTCTACCAGGGGGAAGAGCAGCTCGAAATCGTGATGGAGGACACGCTACGCCAGCAGGCGCCCCGTTTCATCCGCTCGCGGGCCCGCAACTCGGTGCCCCGCGGCCTGCGCCCCGTGGTGCAGTTCGTGGACCTCTACGCGATTCCCGTCGATGAGATGATGCAGATCCTCACCCAGTCGTTTCCGGACGGCCAGCGCCTGACGATCGTTCCCAATCCCGGTTCCAATTCGATCACACTGACAGGCCTGCCCAAGGACGTGGACCGCGCCCTGTCGATCATCAACCAAATGGACGAGCTGCGTTTCGCCGGAGAGCAGATCGCAACGGTCAAGGTCGTGAACTGGGATGTGGAAGAGCTGGCGACCGTCGCCACCGAACTCTTGAGGACCGAAGGCTATTCGGTGTCCGGACAGACGGCCTTCATCCGC
Source organism: Pseudomonadota bacterium (assembly GCA_039033275.1). Classification (GTDB taxonomy): domain Bacteria; phylum Pseudomonadota; class Alphaproteobacteria; order Caulobacterales; family Maricaulaceae; genus Litorimonas. The sequence goes on from JBCCCX010000060.1 coordinate 8,862, forward strand.
TCGATCACCTTCAGGACCATTCCCTTCACCAACCAGGTCGTGGTCTATGCGCGCGAACCCGACATGCTGGACTACGCCGTCCAAACCTTGTTGCGCCTCGATAGGGAGGCGGCCCGTCCCGAGGATGTGGAACAGGCCAGAATCTACAATGCGCAGCACTATACGGCCGATGACCTGATTGCGCTGGTCTCCAGCATTGTCGGCGCGGGATCAGCCGGATCGCCGGACGATGGCCCTGCGCTCTCTGCGCAGGATGCGGCAACGGGTTCAAGAGGCCCCGACCTCGACGAAGATGATCAGGATGATGAATCCGGCGTTGGCGTTGCCAGTTCCGGCTTCGTGGCCGATGAACAGAGCAACCGGATCATATTCAATGCGACCGATGAGCGGTATGCCGAAATCCTCGGGCTCCTCAGACAACTCGACACGCCCGCGCCCGAAGTCCTCATCGAGGTCACGATCGCCGAGATCACGCTGACCGCCAACACGCGTTCGGGCGTGGAGTTCCTTTTGAACCAGATCGGCTCTACCGGGTACACGATCGGGACACGCGGCGGTCTTGGCCTGGCGACCGGCGGAATTTTCGGCAACATCAACTCCGACGATCTTGTGGTCGATTTCGGCGCCCTATCTTCCAACAATCTGATCCAGGTCCTTTCCACGCCCAGGGTCGTGACGAAGTCCGGTTCCACTGCATCCGTGCAGGTCGGCACGGACGTGCCGATCATCACCACGCAAAGCACCGGCCCGGCGCAGGTCGGGGGAACGTCGGAGGTGCTCCAGAATGTCGAATACCGCGAAACGGGCGTCATATTGGACGTCTCGCCCGTCGTTCTCTCCGCCGACCGCATCGATCTGACCATCAGTCAGGAAGTGTCCTCGGCCGAGGAGAACGAGAACCAGGCAATCAGCTCTCCGGTAATCTCCAACCGCAGCATCACATCCGAACTGACCTTGCAGGATGGCCAGTCGGCCATTCTCGGCGGTCTGATAGAGAACCGCTACACTGAGGGCAGTTCGGGGATCCCGTTTCTCAAGGACATTCCGCTGATCGGGCGAATATTCGGCACGGAGACATTGCGCGACACCGACACGGTGCTGCTATTCCTCATAACGCCCTATATCCTCGACACGGCCGATGACCGCGCGCGGGCGGCCGATGCGCTGGTCGGCAGCGTCAACAAGGCGTTCAACGTCGACAACAAGCAGGACGGCACGCTGATGCCGCGCGATGAACCGTCCGTCGTCATCACGCGCAGCCCCGTGGTCGTGGACCGGTAGGCCGGCATGGCCGCCAGCGGAAGTTCGCCATCTCGCCCCCATGCGGAAGGAGGCTTCAGCACGATCGAGGTGATCGTGGCGCTGGCGATCTTCGCGACCGCGCTCGTCCCGCTCATGCGTACGCAACTCGACATCGTCAGGCTCTCCCAGCGCGTTCAGCAGAACGGTCTGGAGACGGCGGCCCTGACCAAGTCGATGCGCTATCTGCGCAACGTCAATCCCGCGCAGACCCCGCAAGGCCAATGGCGTTTCGCCGAAGGGCGACTGAGCTGGAGCGCGGAACTGGTCGGTCCGGACACGCAGTTCCGCCAAGGCCAGGGCCTGCGTTTCTACACGCTGGGCTATTACGATATGCGCGTCAGGGTCGATCTCGACAACGGCACCGTCCTGACCGACAGCTTACGCTCCGTGGGATGGGCCGAACTCGGCGGGTGACCCGTTTGACAGGGGTTGTCACGATCCGCGGCTGCCGCTCCCGAGAGACTGGATCTCTCGTTTCTTCAAACAGACTACAGGCCGTTTCTGCACATGCTGGTCTGGCCTTCTGGTGGCGCTATCACTCTCGGACTCTGGGTGGCGGTGACGGGGCTGTTCGGCGTCCTGGCGGCCAGGAACGTAGAGCTGCTGGATATCGAAGGAGCCGCGAGCGGCTCTATGCGTTCAGCACAGACATGAGGTATTTACCGTAGCCGCTCTTTTTCAGTGGCTCTGCCAGCTCGCGCATTTGCGCATCGTCGATCCAGCCCTGCCGGTAGGCGATGACCTCCGGGCAGCATATGCGCCGCCCCTGCCGCTCTTCGATCACGCTGACGAATTGTGCGGCTTGCAGCAAGGAGCGGTGCGTTCCGGTGTCGAGCCAGGTCGATCCCTCGCCCAGCAGCTCCACGTCGAGCTTTCCGGCGTCCAGGTAGAGCGCATTCAGTGCCGTGATCTCCAGCTCTCCCCGGGCGGACGGCCTGACCTGCTTGGCCAGGGCCGGCGCGTCCGCATCGTAGAAATACAGGCCCGTCACGGCGTAGTTCGACGCTGGCGTCTTTGGCTTCTCCTCTAGCGACACGGCGCGGTTGTTTTCGTCGAAGCCCACCACGCCGTAATCGGACGGGTTGCGCACGTGATAGCCGAACACGGTGGCCCCGTCCTTCTGCGCCATCGCCGACGCGACAGCCTCGTCGAAGCTTTGCCCGAAGAACAGATTGTCGCCCAGGATGAGCGCGCTCGGACCGCCCTCCAGAAAGTCTTCGGCAATGATCAGGGCCTGGGCAAGGCCGTCCGGGGACGGCTGCTCGGCATAGGTGATGTCGATCCCCCAACGCTTGCCGTTGCCCAGCAGGTTGCGGAAAGCGGGGGCGTCGTGCGGCGTCGTGATGATCATGATCTCGCGCATCCCGGCCTGCATGAGCACCGATAGCGGGTAGTAGATCATCGGCTTGTCGAAGACCGGCATGAGCTGTTTCGACACGGATATGGTCGAGGGGTGCAGCCGTGTGCCGGTGCCGCCTGCCAGAATAATGCCTTTTCGGGTCATGGATTTGCCTCGTTCGTTCCTGCCGGCCCACTTGCCGCCCCGTGGGCCTTGCGGGCTTCCATCGCACGGCACAGCCCGTCCCGCCATGGTGGTAGCTGCATGGCGAACGTTGTCGTGAAGACCTGCGTATCCATCACGGAGTAGGCGGGCCGCTGTGCGGGCGTCGGATATTCCGACGACGGGATGCCGGTCACAGTCACGTCGCGCCCGGCCGTCTCGAAGATGGCGCGGGCGAAACCGGCCCAGCTGACCGGGTCGCCCGTATTCGTGACGTGGAAGATTCCGGCCGCACGGGCGTCGCCGCGCACCAGCGCGTCCGCCGCCGCAATGCAGGCCCGCGCCAAGTCGCCCGCATAGGTGGGGCGTCCGGTCTGGTCATCGACGACACGCAGCTCCGGACGGGTTTCCCCGAGGCGCAGCATGGTCGTCAGAAAGTTTCGTCCCACAGCGTCATACACCCAGGACGTGCGCAGGATGGCCGCGCGTGGCTGGGCCTCCATCACGGCGCGCTCGCCGGCCGCCTTGGTCCGGCCATAGGCGTTCAGCGGGTCCACGGATGCGTCGGGTCGGTAGGGCGCGTCGGCATCGCCTTTGAAGACATAATCGGTGGAAACGTGCACGACCGGTATTCCGCGCGATGCGGCGGCCTCGGCAATCGCGCCGGGAGCGGCGGCGTTGACGGCCATCGCCGTCTCCAGGTCCGCTTCGGCCGCATCGACGGCCGTGTAGGCAGCAGCGATGAGGACCGCATCGGCGTCGGCGATGTTCCGCTCGGCGCAATCGCGGACACGGGCTGCGGGTTGCGACAGGTCGCAATCGCGGCGGTCCAGGAAATCCGCCGTGAGCGATCCGTCGGCCGTTTCCGCCGCGAGCGCGCGGGCGAGTTGCCCGGTCCGGCCGATGGGCCTAGGAGGACAAGCCCAGCCGTTGCCCGAACGCGCCGTCCTTCACGAGCGGGCGCCACCACCATTCATTGTCCAGATACCAGGCGATGGTCCGGTCGAACCCCTCGTCGAAGGCGACCGACGGCGTCCAGCCCAGCTCCGTCTCGATCTTGGAGGCATTGATGGCGTAGCGGCGGTCATGGCCGGGACGGTCTGTGACGAAAGTTATGAAGTCGCGAAAGTCGTGGTCCACGCCCGGCAGATGCGCGCGCATCAGGTCGCATATCGTCTCGACCAGTTCCAGGTTGGTTCGCTCGTTGTTGCCGCCGATATTGTAGGTCTCGCCCAGCTTGCCGTTTTGCAGGACGGTCAGCAGCGCATCGGCGTGATCGTCCACATAGAGCCAGTCGCGAATATTGTCGCCTTTGCCGTAGACGGGGATCGGCTCTCCGTGGAGCGCCTTGAGGATGACGACCGGGATCAACTTTTCGGGAAACTGGTAGGGTCCGTAATTGTTGGAGCAGTTGGTCAGCACGACCGGCAGGCCATAGGTCCGCGCCCAAGCGCGAACGAGATGGTCCGACGCCGCCTTCGACGCCGAATAGGGAGAGCTGGGATCGTAGGGGGTCGTCTCCTCGAAAGCGGCGTCCTCCAGGGACAGGTCGCCATAGACTTCGTCGGTCGATACGTGCTGGAAGCGGAAGTCCTGTTTGCGGTCATCGTCCAGCCCCTCGAAATAGCTGCGCGCGGCCTGCAGCAGAGTGAAGGTTCCCATCACGTTGGTGCGCATGAATTCGCCAGGCCCGTCGATGGACCGGTCCACATGCGACTCGGCCGCCAGGTGCATGACGGCGTCGGGTCTGTGTTCGGCAAAGACGCTCGCGACCATCTCCGCGTCGCGGATGTCGCCCTGGACGAAGGCGTAGTCCGTATGGTCCGCCACATCGCGCAGGCTGTCGAGGTTGGCGGCATAGGTCAGCGCGTCGAGATTGACGATGGCGTGGCCGCGCGCAATCGCCATGCGGACCACGGCCGACCCAATGAAACCGGCCCCGCCCGTAACGAGTATCTTCATGTTAGCTTCCTTTCATGCCGGATAGCTTAGAAGGGCGAGGCGAAGTCAGAGAATCTCGGAGCCGTCGCATCCTTATCGGACAGGATCGGCTGCGCCTTGTCCAACCCCCAGTCGATACCGAGCGCGCGGTCGTTCCAGATCACGCTGCCTTCACAGTCCGCAGCGTAATAGTCCGTGCATTTGTACTGAACCACCGTGTCGTCTTCCAGAGTCGAAAAGCCGTGGAGGAAACCGGCGGGCACCCAAAGCTGGCAACCATTGGCGTCTGATAGTTCCGCGCATATATGTTGGCCGTAGGTCGGAGAGTCGCGCCGGATATCCACCGCTACGTCGATCACTGACCCGCGCGTACACCGCACCAGCTTGCCTTGCGCATGGGGTGGGCTTTGAAAATGCAGCCCGCGAACCGTGCCCCTTTTGAACGAAAGCGACTGATTGTCCTGCACGAACCGAACGGGGCGGCCCACCGCCTCGTCGAAAGCCGACTGACGGAACGCCTCCATGAAGTAGCCCCGTTCGTCCTGGTAACGATGCGGTTTCAAAAGCAGTAGTGCATCGATCTCGAACGTGTGGATGTCCATCCGCGTGGCTCCAAGACTAGGGGTTCAAGATCCGGACGCAGCACATATGCCGCGCCGATGTGCGACTCAAGAGAGGTTTACCGCTGCCAATGTTACAAATCCGATTTTCGTAGTCCTCGCCCAGTTCCGTCCGCACGCCAAAGTCGAACAATTGGGTAGCGGGGGCTGCTTCCAGGTAGACCGAGCGGTGAATACCACTCAGGCGCCA
>JBCCCX010000061.1:0-14326 GCA_039033275.1 Pseudomonadota bacterium
CAGGTCAGCGGGACGCAATCGCATGTTATAGCCCCGAAAGGAGCACCATGTTAGACGGTGTACTCAAAAAGATGGATGCTCACCTGGATAACTTCGATACCCTGGTCGAACCCGCCCCCGAGTCCAACCCGCGCACCCCCTTCGAAACGGAGGACACGCCCAAGTCCTCGCTAATTACGAAAACGACGCTGGCGCAAAAGGTCAAGTTCTTTTCAAGAGGCATCCCCCTCTTCTGGAACATGCAGAAAAGCGCCGGGCTATACGACGGCAACTTCACGCCCACCAAAAGCGAAGCCAGCCCCGAATTCATCGCTGAACTGGAGCAACTCGCGCGTGAAGCGGGCGCACAAGACATCGCCTACGTTAAAGTGCCGCGCCCCACTCCCCAAAAATGACATTTGTCGTGTCACCCGACACAGACGCGCCGGAGACGGCCTGCCAAGTCCGACTCGACTTCGTCAATAGAATGCCACGACCTTTCAATGCAATCTGGCGGTTTGGCGGTCTGACCCACTGGACACGCCTGCTGCACGTGAAGGACCTTCTCGGATTGAAGCGTTTCTCCGAGCCGCCCCACATAGACAATCAGGATAAAGTCGTCGGCATGCCTCCAGTCGGCACGAACAAGTACATCCGCTGACACAGGCCGGGTAAGGGGTCCGGTTGCTGCGGCTGCGAATTAAGGCGTGGGATCGCTTGGCCGTCAAAACAGGGCGCATGCTCTACGTCCTTCACCTTTGGACGAGTCGCTTCGTGCCGCGTCAAGGTGTGTTTGCGGTGATGGCGCTTTATAGACAAAGCAGAGGCTTCCTCGCGCGTCGAGTCCCGCCTGTGACCACCCAATATAATTCGGTTGACATGCCCCGACCCTAAGAGGTTTTGTAAGCTATTCCGTTATGGCGCTTGCGGGGGCGTAACATCCGGGAATCCGCAATGCATAACCCTTCGGTCCATGGCGACAGATGTCCGCCGCCCTTCGGCACGGCACACAGATTTCGTCGATCACGCCTGACAGCCTCAGCTTTCCTTGCGGCTTTTCTCTCCGGCTGCGGGGGCGGCGGGGCGGATGCGCAACCACCGGCTCCGCCCATTGTCGATACCCCGGCAGAGCCACAGGTCCTGGCTGAGAAGACGATCTCCGTCACATTGCCGCAATCGCGATTGCAGCTCGAAAGCGATATAGGCGCGGGCGGGACATTTGAATGGACGCTGGCCGAAACTCCCAATCCAGTTGCCCTCTCCTCGTCGGATCAACGCAATCCAGAACTGGCTATCGTGAGGGCAGGCCGTTATCGGATCGACGCTGTGCGGACGTTAGATGGCAATCGTACCGAACAGACACTGTTTGTCGATGTCGCCCCAAACCCCTTCGCCCCGACCGCTCAGACCCGCGTCCCAGACTATCTGCAAAGCCGCATCGCACCCAATTACAGCGACACGCACAGCCTGCCGCCGATTGCCAGCGCCTCCATCACGACGCATCCTGCCATTCTCGCAGAGCTATCCGATGATTGGGGTTGGGGTCTGCAGACACCGCTCAATGTCGATTTCTGCGGACCGAGCGTGTCCGGAGCGTCCGGCGCACCCAGCTATAGCGGCTCGCATAACGACGAAATCCTCAAGCTCGCCCTGGACAGCGGAGGGACCCGGAAGCTCGTCCTGGGCGTCGCAAACCTTCTACCCAAGGGCGACGGGAAACGTTGGGCGACGCCGGGGCTGGATGAGAACGACCAACCCGCCATGCGAGGCGTTTTCGCGGAAGCCCGCGACTTCGAGACCCCGGAAAGCGTCTGGTACAATGACGGACAAGGCAATGGCGTGGACAGCCGACTGGGCAGGCGCGGCCAGCCCGACGCAACCGCGCGCGATAATCCGAATTTCAGCCCCCTTGCGCCTGAAAGCTGGGTGCGAGACCGGATCGAAGAAGCGTCGAGTTGCGCGGCGAAATTCCAAGCAGAATATCAGGTCGAACTGATCACGGATGCCGCTGAATACGGATTCAGCCTATTCGACGGGGATTTCTGCCTAGCCCAGAACGACCCAGCGACGTTGGCGGCAGTCGGATTTCCGAACGACCCGGATCCGTCTTGTTTCAACACTGTGGCCGGCCAGCCTGAGAGCCGCAATGCAGCCCGAGACTCCGCCCTGCAGCGCTTGCTGTCCACACAGTGGATCCGCAATTACAAGATTACGCGCGATGCCTTTGCCGAGGCGACACGGCGTCCCGATGGCAGCAGCGCGCTGTTCAACGTCTATACCGACACCTATGGTACGGATCGCGGGCGCTGGAACGGATGGCCCAACTTCATTCACCGGTTCGAGGACCAGGGGGCGGACAAGATCTCCTTCGCACCGGGTACGGAACACTATTATCTCGACTTCAACACCGGCTTCTCCGGCATACAGGAACAGGCCGAATGCGCCGCGACGGACATTCTGTTCAAGACGCTCAACGATATTGGCGGTTCGATCGTCAACGGGCAACCGCTTCGCTATCCCTGGATCAGCGGCGGCTATAACGAAACCGATACGGATAAATCTGGCATCGCCGATCGCGAGCGCTGGATGGGATACACGAAAATGCTCTTCGTCGGCGGAGCCGTCGGTGCCCTGCCCGGCTACTTCAACTATAGCTATAACGATTATGAAGGCCGTCAATTTCGCAACAATCCCATCGGTGGCGAGGTTCCGGCCTGGCTCTGGCAGATCGAGGACCTGAGCCGCGTACAGGCCGCCTTCTCGCATTTGGAAGACTTCCTGCGCGAAGGCGATCTGGTCCAGGGTCGTACGCCTTCGGGCTCGGATACGCACCCTTATGCCCGCGACACCGATCCGGTCCCCTATTTCGCGCTCGAACTTCGCGAGGCCGAATATGACCGCCCGGATTGTTTCAACACCGAACGCAATTACGCGCCGCGCGCCTATGTCATGGCCCGCAAACTGCGCAACGAGGCGCGCTGGCTGGTCGGCGCCTGGGCCAATGTCGGCGCGGACCGTCAAGTGACGGCGGTGTTGCCCGACGGCCAGGAGCTTAGCGTGGAAGCGCGAGTCGCGGGAAGCCTATACATCGCGGAGGAAGACAGTGCAGGCGCAATGACGCTAACCCTGCTCGATCCCGAACCGATGCTGCCGTCCGCTCTCATGTTCGACGACTAAGCCAGCATAATGGTCGCATCGGCGTGTTGGGATAACGATGCGTCGATGCGGCAGTGTGCTTGGAGACCCGATGAATATGACCCGCCTCCTGATCCGCCTGTCCATTCTGGCCGCGATCACGGTGGCAGCCTCTTTCGCCTTGGCGCAATACCATACGGGATCGCACGCCCGACTGGACTGCACGCGAGTTTCGGGGAAAGGCACCAACGCCGCGCGGGCCGCTTTGCAGTCTGCCATGATCCAAGGGGACGAGGCGGCGATCTCCGCGGCCGTCGTCCGTTATCGCCAGGCGGCCCCACCTTGCTTGGATGAGACGTTGATACCCTTCCCCTCTGACCTGAAGTCGGAAGTCCCGCTGAACCGTCTGGAAATTCTCGCCGCATCGCACCGATTGGTCCGGCAACTGTCCGACCGGGCTGGATGGGACATGATGGGCAAGTCCAAGGGTCGCAATCTCCCGCCCAGACATGCGGCCGCTCACATCAAGGCTCTCATTTCGGCCTGGGCGATCGACGACGATCCAGAGGCCCTTATCCTCGCCAAGGCTGCTGGAGAGCACTTGCTCCAGGTTCAAACCCGCATTGGTATGGGCGGTTTCGGCTTTCCCGTTCCCCGACGATCAGACCGCGGGAGCGAGTATGAAGCCGCCCGGCACTATATCGAAACGGCTGGAAGCGGTGCGGTCATGGACGGGTGGATCGTCAAAGACGGCTTGGACGGAGGGTTGAACTACGACACGGGACTGGCGGGTGAAGCGCTGTTCGACCTGTTCCATGCGACCGGGGAAGTCCGTTATCATGACGCCGCCTTACGGGCTGCAACTTGGTCTCTTACCCGGCCGGTTGTCGTCAACTTCAACTATAATGGCTTCATCGCCGCGCTCTCCGCGCGGGCATTCCGGGAAACCGGAGAGCGGGCCTACCTCGACAATGCCTTGCGCTTGGTCGACCAAGGAGTGCTCCCGGGCCTGATCAAGGACGGACCGCGGCGCGGCCGGTGGATCGACCCGCATAACGACCAGCTCGTCTATCGGGCGATCATGATCGGGCAACTCGCGCGCGTTCTGGCAGCTTTCCCGGCCGATTACTCAGCCCGCGACCGGATCGAAACCGCAACCTATTCGGCTTTGCAGGCCTTGGTCGGACAACTCGACGCCGCCGACGGCTACGCCAACCCTGACGCGCTACTGTCGCTATACTGCGATATCGAACAGCATGGGAGCGACGATATGAAGGCCCTCCTCAAGCGATCGACGTCATTTGAAAACCTCTCGCGCCTCTTCGCACAAACACAGCGCGAGGTCCGCCCATCGTTAATGGCTGCTACAGGATGTTTTCTAAAACCGCCCCGGTGAAACGGGCGACTTATCGGAGATTTTAGTAGTGGGAGAGACGAACGCTCCGTATAGATGAATGATCGTTCGTCGGACGCAGTTTTATCTATTAGCGCCTTTGTATGTTATGATTTTGAACATGCATGTAGTAATCGCTACAATTCCATGCCAAGGTAGGATGATGTGATCGTTTCTGCCAATGCGTTCGGCGGGGCGGGCGCAGCAGCGATGGGAGTGCGGGCTTCGACCCAAACCTAGGAAGACTGCTCGACCCGATCAGATCGCGAGTGCCTGCACCGGGAAGATTATGAAACCCCTCGCATCCCTTGTATCGGTCGAAGATTACCGACGCCGCGCGCGGTCCAACCTTCCGCGCATCCTTTTCGACTATATCGACGGCGGATCCTATGACGAGGTGACGCTGACGCGCAATGTCGAGGCCTTCCGCCAGGCCGTACTGACGCAGCGCGTCATGGTCGATGTCGGTCAGACGGATAGCCGGGTCACGCTTTTCGGCCAGACGATGGCCGCCCCGCTTCTCTGTGCGCCCGTCGGCTTCGCCGGCATGTATGCGCGGCGCGGGGAGGTCCAGGCCGCACGGGCGGCGCGCAAAGCCGATCTGCCCTTCTGCCTGTCCACTGTGGGCATCTGCTCGTTGGAGGAAGTCACCGAGGGTGCTGGAACGCCGCCTTGGTTTCAGCTCTACATGATCCGCGACCGCGACGGCATGGCCCGGCTGCTGCACCGTGCGCGCGATGCGGGCTGTCCCGTCCTCGTTCTGACGGCAGACCTGCAAACGCCCGGAAAGCGTTACGCCAGTGTACGGTCCGGCATGATGCGTCAGCTCAGCTTCTTGGAGCATGTCGCCAGGCTCTGGGACGGCGCGACATCGCCGGGCTGGGTCTGGAACGTGCATCTGCGCGGACGCCCGCACGCGTTTGGCAATCTCGACGGCCTATTGCCCGAGGCCGCCGATTTCGCGACGGCCTGGGAGTGGATCGGGGCGAATTTCGACCCGACGGTTTCGTGGAACGACCTCGAATTCATCCGCCAGCACTGGGACCGCCCCATTGTCCTGAAGGGTGTCATGGCGCCAGAAGATGCGAGGCTTTGCGTGGAGCGCGGCGTGGACGGCTTGGTCGTGTCCAACCATGGCGGGCGTCAGCTCGACGGGGGACAGGCCTCTCTTCATGCCCTGCCAGACTGTCTTGACGCAGTCGGTGGCCGCATTCCCGTATTGATGGATGGGGGCGTACGGTCCGGACTGGATGTGCTTAAGGCCTACAATGCCGGTGCCGCCGCCACGCTGATCGGGCGGCCTTGGGCCTATGCTCTGGGGGCGGGCGGCGAACCAGCCGTGACGCAATTGCTGGAATCGATGAAAGCGGAATTGCGGACGGCGCAGGTCCTCTCAGCGACGCACACGCTAGACCGCCACATGGATGGCCAGGACATATCGCCATGACCCAGACCTACAAAACCGACAGTGGACTACACGTCATTGCCGCCGGCCCCTCTGACTCAGCCAGCACGCCCCTTCTGTTCATTCACGGGGCTGGCGGCAATGCGGCTGTCTGGAACTGGCAAGCCGTACACTTTGCACGCCAGAGACAGGTCATCTGCGTCGACCTGCCGGGTTTCGGGCGCAGCGAGCCGGTCACATTTGAGGACGGCGCGAACCATCTCGCCCGCCTGATAGAGGAGGTTCTGGACGCCGTCGGCCTGGACCAGGCCGTGATTGTGGCCCAATCGTTGGGCGGTTGGTTCGCCCTGAATACGGCGCTCCATGCCTCGAACCGCGTTGCCGGCCTTGTGCTGAGCTGCACCATGGCGGGAACCGCGCATATGCCCGCTATCCAGGCTTTTGCCGCTGCGCAGGCAAAAATGGGCGAAGACGGTCCGGCGGGCCTTGCGCTCAGCGACCGTTTCCAGATCGAGAACCCGCTGGGCGCCTATCTGTACCGCCAGATCACGGCCTTCAATCCGCCATTGGATATGGGGCAAAGCACGGTCTTCACAGACCCTCAAGCTCTTGTTCCGCCATCGAAACTCGCGGAGATCGCGTGTCCGGTTCTAATGGTTTCGGGTGCCGAAGATCCGATCTGGCCGCCGGACAGTCTTTCGGGCCTGGTTCCGCAGTTCAGACACGCCCGCCAGCAAGTGATCCCGGAGACCGGGCATTCGCCTTATTTTGAAACGCCTGAGGCTTTCAATTCCGCCGTGGATGCGTTCCTGACCGAACACGCCCTTTGAACCGACCCAAGAAGAGAAAGTCACCCTCATGGAATTCGTCCGCACTCCCGATGAACATTTCGCCGGCCTGCCGGATTGGCCTTATGAACCGAACTATACAAACATACCTGTCGGCGACGGCGAGAGCTTGCGCATGGCCTATATCGATGAAGGCCCACGCGATGCGGCCCACACATTCCTCTGCCTGCACGGCCAGCCGACTTGGTCCTATCTGTACCGTCACATGATCCCGGTCTTTCTTGGTTCCGGCGCACGTGTGGTGGCTCCGGATCTGTTGGGCATGGGGCGGTCGGACAAGCCGGTGGACGACGCCGTCTACACGTTCGACTTCCACCGCAATGTCCTGCAAACTTTCCTGCGCAAGCTTGACCTGAAAAACGTCACCCTTGTCTGCCAGGACTGGGGCGGAATACTCGGCCTCACCCTTCCCATGGACGATCCGGACCGTTTCGATCGCCTGATCGTCATGAACACGGCCTTACCGGTCGGGGAAAGTCTCGGTCAGGGTTTCGCCGATTGGCGCGCCTATACGAGTTCCAAGCCGGAGTTTTCCATCAGTGGATTGATGAAACGGTCCGTGCCGACCTTGAGCGAGGCGGAGGCCGCTGCCTATGATGCCCCCTTCCCCAGTGAACGGCACCGCGCCTCTATCCGCACCTTTCCGAAGCTTGTCATGACGGAGCCGGAGATGAACGGTGCAGACACCATGAAACGCGCGCGGGACTGGTGGTCCAAGGACTGGACGGGCGAAAGCTTTATGGCCGTCGGCCTACAGGACCCGGTCTTCGGTCTCGAAGTGATGGAGGGCGTGCGCAGCCACATCAAGGGATGCCCGGAACCGTTCCCGGTCTCCGAAGGGGGCCATTTTGTCCAGGAACACGGAAAGCAGATCGCGGAAGCCGCGCTTCGCGCATTCGGAAAGAACTGATCTTAACGGGCTCGCAATGAAGAGAGAGCGGAAGGCATTATGTCGACCATCACCGCGCAAATCCGCCCGCTCGTCCCGGACGACCATACGCAATGGCTGCATCTGTGGAAGGGCTATCAGGCGTTCTACGAGGCCGACATTCCCGACGCCGTATCGGAGACCACATGGCGTCGCTTTCACGACCCGGCCCTGCCGATACATGCACTGGGCGCGGAGATAGCGGGATCGGACGGATCACCGCGCTTGGTCGGGATCGTGCATTATCTCTATCATCTGACCTGCTGGACGGTTGAACCTTATTGCTACCTGCAGGACCTCTATGTCGATGCGGACGCGCGAAGCTCCGGTGCGGGACGGGCCTTGATAGAGGCGGTCTACGCGGCCGCGCGCCAAGACGGTGCCGGGCGCGTCTACTGGCTCACGGAAGAGGATAACCACGTCGCGCGCGGCCTCTACGACACAATGGCCGACCGCCCCGGTTTCATTCAATACCGGCATATTTTCGACGCCCGGAACACAGACCATAAAGAAGAGCCATGAACACGCTTGAGATCGTCACAGCCTTCAGCACGGCCATGGAAGCCATGGATTTCGACGAGGCCCTGAAATACGTTGCCGACGATGTGGAATATCGCAACGGGCCGAACCCGCCCGTTCATGGACCGGACGGCATCCGCAAGGAGCTTGAGCCGTTCTTCGCGCCCATCGTGGAAAACCGGTTCGAAATCCTGCGCACCGTGGTCAAGGATGGTGTCGTCTTTTCGGAACGCCGTGATCATCACCGTGTGGCGTTCGACCCGAAAGCGGACGGCTGGTTCACCTTGCCCGTTACCGGCGTCTAAGAGGTCAAGGACGGCAAGATCGTCTACTGGGCGGACTATTTCGATCTCGCCACCATCCGCGGCGACATGGAGCGTTTACTGGCGCCGTAAGGCACGACGCCGCGCGCGGGGACATGGGCTAGGACAGGTCGCGCGCGCTTAGACCTCATCCATGTCGTTACCGAGCGTCATCTCCCACGCTTCGACAATTTTGCCGTCGCCCATGCGATAGATCATAACGTGGCGGTGGTCGCGTTCCGTTCCGGCGGCTTCGCGGTGGATGCACATGACGTAGTCCTGGTCCGCGCCGATCTGCTCGAGTTTGATATCGCCATCTTCCGGCACGACGTCCTGGACCTTGGCGAGATAGGCGAACATGGCATCCCGGGACGGGTATGTGCGCATGGGCTTGGGCCGGATGACATGGAAGTCGATATCCTCGTCGAGGAAACCGGCGAGCGCGACCATGTCTTTGTCTTCGGCTTCGAGCACATCGTAGAATTTGCGGATCGTGTCCGTATTCGCTTGGGTGTTCGTCATAGGTAGACCTATTGTTGATGAGGATGGAGATCGTCGTGATCATGCGACTTCGAGGAAGGCCGCGACGACAGCACTTCCGGTGCGGGCATCATGCCGGAAAGCTCGTCAAGCGCCCTGGTCCCAACGACCGGGACGGCATTAATGGCAGGCGGAATGCCCACTGAAGATGCCAGAAATTCGCATGGAGGGATCACCCTCCATATCTCCAGGATAGTTGTATGGCAGATCGCATTCGGTACTGAATATACATTTTCAGTACTCACAACAAGATGTCTGCATGCTTTCTAGATGCGTCGTACAATCCCCTGCTCGATAAGCATGCGCAATTCCGTCAGGGCACCCTCATACCCCTTTTCCGAACGCTTGACGATTTCCGGGTCACGCAGGCGCCGGGCAGCAGCGAACAGCGCTTCCGCCACGATACGGGTATCCACGAACTTGAGTTCGCCATCGTCGATTCCACTGTCGAGAATGCCGACTAGAATATCCACACACTGCTTCAGGTGCTGATCGAAGAGCCGCGACGCTTTTGCGTCCGAATCGAGATCGGCCATGAAACGGTCGGAAGCACGGCGCGCTGCGCGCTCCCCACTCAGCAGAAAGGCGTGTACGCGGGAGGCGGCGTTCGTCTCGCGCATGGCTGAGTCGAAAAACTCCTGCCTCAGCCTCGCAAAAAACCGGGACAGCACGACGGCGATCAACTCATTCTTCGTGTCGGCGTGTTTGTACAGACGACTGCGAGAACAATGGAGTCGGGCCGCGAGATCGCCAATGGTCAGATCCGCGAACCCGTTGCTGAGAAGAAGCGCTTCGAACTGGTCTAGAAACTCCTTATCGCTTCGCCGAGCTGCCATATGAGGAGTGTCCTTATCCGATCTCCACCCCAATGCGGATGTCTATCCGACAGGGAGATTGATCGAGCTTGCGTAATGTTACAGTACTGATAGTCATAAAAAAGTACTACATTCGTATTATGAGGGGCGATGACCCAGACGTCAAACGGCGATAAGGCCAGTAAAACGATACTGGTGACGGGAGCAACGGGACGGCAGGGGTCTGCCGTCGTGGATCATCTTCTCAAGGATGGATGGTCCTTGCGCGGCATGACCCGGCATCCCGACGGCAGGGGCGGCCGTGCGCTGGCCGCTAAAGGCGTGACGCCAGTCCAAGGCAATTTCGACGATGTGGACAGCCTGCGCGCCGCCACGGATGGGTGCTACGGCGTCTACAGTGTCCAGGACTTCTGGGAGGCGGGCTATAAACGCGAAGTTGATCAGGGCAAACGCGTCATCGACTGTGCCGTCGAAGCGGGAGTCCAGCATTTCGTCTATTCCTCTGTCGGCGGCGCGGAACGCACCTTCGGCCAAGGCATCCACCATTTCGAGACCAAGCATCTGATCGAAGCACATCTCCGGGAAAGCGGGCTCCGATGGACCGTATTCCGCCCGGTCACCTTCTTCGAGAACTTCATCACGCCGCGCTACATCACATCCATGTGCGAGAAGGGCGTCTTCCGATTTCCCTTCTTCCCGGAACGCCCATTTCAGATGGTCGCCGTCAACGATCTGGGTGCGTTCGTGGCCGCCGCCTTCCGCGAGCCGGAGCGCTTCGAAGGGCTTGCCATGGAACTGGCCAGCGATCAGCTCACCATGCAGGATTTCTCGGACGCGGTGGGCGAGACCATCGGCCGCCCGGTCACCTTCGAGGAATTGTCGATGACGTTCTTCGGGCCGATCCTGCGGATCGTGGGCTGGATGGGAAAGACCGCCAAATACCGTGTCGGGCCGTCAATCATCGCCCAAGGCAAGTGGCACAGGACGACCGCACCGGAAACCGGTGGCTGGACGGCAGACTTCGAACAGATCGAAAGCTTCGACATCCCGCTGACCAAGGCCAAGGAATGGGCCAAAACCATCGACTGGGACGCTTTGCGCCAAGCTAATGGCTGAACCGCGCCTATCCGAAATCTGGCGCTACCCCGTCAAATCCATGGCGGGCGAAATGCTGAGCGAAGCGAAGATAGGCCCGCAGGGCGTGGCCTTCGACCGGCAATGGTGCCTGTACGATACGCAAACCAACACGATCGGCACGGCCAAGCGCATACCGGGCATCCTGAATTTTGGCGCCAAATTGGCAGCGGAACTGCCCGCACGCGTAGCGATCACGTTTTCTGATGGCGAGACTCTTCAGGACGACGATCCGGATCTGAATGTTCGGATCTCCGAGGCCCTGGACCGCGACGTGCAGCTTCGCCGCGCGCCCTCGAAATGGAATTTCGGTTATTACAAGCGCCGCAAGGCCCTGACTCCCATGCGGATGCGGATGCTGCTCGGCATCAATCCGAAGGAGCCATTGCCGGACCTCAGCCGTGCGCCCCTCGGCACGCTGTTGACGGTCGGCCTGTTCGAGTCCCCGCCAGGTACCCATTTCGATGCCCAGCCGCTGCACATCGTCACCCGCGCCGCACTGGAGCGGTTTGAAGATGCGACATCGAAAGCCGGGGCGGATGTCCGCCGCTTCCGGCCCAATCTGGTGATCGACGGCATGGCGGACGACATGTCCGGGCCGGAATGGGTCGGGCGCGAACTTCGCATCGGCGGAACGACGCTCAAGATCGTCGGCGATACGTTGCGCTGCTCCATGCCCGCCGCACAACAGGTCGGCCTGGACAAGGACGCCGCCGTCAACGCTGCGCTGCGCCGTCCCGACTACAAAATGCATTTCGGCGTCTATGCGACGGTCGTTAAACGCGGCCGCGTGGCCTCTGGTGACGCCGTCAGGATCGAAGATTACAACCCCGGCCCCGTCCAACGCCGGATCGACCGACTATCCGACCGGGTGAAGAAAAAAGTCATCGCCCAGATGCTGAAGACGGAGCGTTGAAACCCCTGACCCCAATTGTTCATAGACGGGATGCTGCCGTAGCGGCCTTTCTCGGGGAGCCGCAGCAAGCACTTTAACTCACCCGCCCCCGATCCGCCCGGACAAACCTTCGATCACAGCGTCAGCATCCATCTCGATTCCGAGACCATGTACCAAAAAAAGGCCGTCGGCGGCAGCGACGATGGCGGTGGCGGTGGCGCGACGCGCGGCCGGATCGGTTTCAGGCAGATCGCGTTCCAGCCGGGCGATGAAGACTTCGGTCACGTCGCGAGCGATGGCGGCGTAGGGCTGTTCTCCGCGCGAAGCCGCGCCCATGCTTTCGATCCAAAGCCGCATATAGGGCCGTAGCGGAGCCGACAGGACGAGCTGCAACGTCGCCGCCACGAGATTGCGTGAGGGCGTCTCGGCGTCCTCGGGGACAGCTGCGTCCAGCATCCGGGCCATGTCGTCGGCAAGAGCACGCAAGACGTCCTCGATCACGTCGGACTTGCTAGCGAAATAGTAGAGCAGCATCCGGTCGCTGACATTGGCGGCAGCGGCGAGTTGGCGCAGGCTGGTCTGTGACAGTCCCGTTGCCAACAGATGCGCCTTGAGCGCGCGCCTCACATTTTCACGCTGATCGCTGCGCCGTGCCATGACCGTCCTCGTTTCGCTCGTCAGTTAAGAGCGTTCTCGAACTTTTCAAGCGATGCCGTCGATTCCCGCTTGTTTTTGGAGCAAGTGCTACATTATAGGTCGAGTCAAGAATTACGGAGGACATTTCAATGGCATTCTATCGCGGACTGCTCGTCGTCATTTTTCTCGCCATGGCGATCTACACAACGCCGGTCGTGCTCAATCACGGGCTGAACCTGTTGCCGATATTCTTTGGCGACATGGCCAAGATGGAATGGCCGGGCCAATTCAATTTCGACTTTCACCTGATGCTGATCATGTCGTCCTTCTACACGGGCTGGCGCGAAGGCGGGCTGAAAGGCATTCTGCTCGGCATTCCGGCCTATCTGCTCGGCGCGACCTTCCTGTCCGCCTATCTGCTCTACAAGAGCCGCGGCAAGACGAACATCGCCGACGCTCTTATCAGCCGGGACTAGTCGAGCATCCGCTTACCGCCCAAACGCGCCACCATCGCAAGAGGAACCACCATGGTCGCCACCACACAAGTCGATGTCCCCACCCGCTATAGTGGGGTCAGCTCATCACAATTCATCGCCTTGTGCGTCCTTGGGATCGTTCTGTTCCTGATCGCGGCGATCCTGCTGCGTATCGTCGGTCCGATGGGAGCCTACGAAGGCTGGGGCCGGATTGCGCTTTACGGCTTGACCATTCCCGGGACGCTGCCCTTCCTGCTCATCATCCGGAAAGTGCTGAAGCTGCGCAATTCGCAAATGGCGGTGGCCGGTGCGATCATGACCATGACGGCGACACTTGCGGACGGCATCGCCTTGGCTTGGTTTCCGCAGCTTTATGGCGGCACGACCGAACTGATCGCCGGCGCGGGCGGCGCGATACTCTGGGGCGCGGGCGTCGGCCTGACCCTGGGCTTCCTGCTCAACAAAAACGACTGACGCCTTCCAGACTGGATGGAGGTCGGTTGCCCCCGACCTAGCGGTCAGGCGAAGAGAACTTCGCATCCCGTTCCCGCAAGCGCGGCGTCGACTGTGGCACGGCTCTCAGGCGGCAACGCGTCATATGAGGCGCGCAAGGCCGCGACGCATTTAGCCTGGTAGGGGAAAGTCGATTGTGTCCACTCGGCCCCTGCTACGGTCGTCTTGAAGTTGTCATTTCCGCCCATGACCGCCTCTGCGTTGGCCCGCATGAAGGGAGCATAGGTCTGCCCGATTTCCGTTAGGAGCGGGCCGAAGACAGCGAGATTGGACGGATCGGCCCAGTCAGAGACCGAGACGTCGATACCGGACAGGTCCTCCATCCGGTCGAGCCAGGCCCGAACTCGAAGGGAAGTATCCAAGGCGATCTCCATGGATACCGTATCGATCTGCGCCAACTGGCTGAGTTGGCCGTGCAGGGCGAAGTCCGCGGCGCTCGGCCGTTCGCCCAGCACATATCCCTGTTTCGCGATGAGCGCGTCGAGGATCGGGAGCAGCCGCTTATAGGCCGCCTCGATGACGGGACCGGTCGTCATGTTGGAACCGACGACGCCGAGACGACCGACCTGACGCTGGGCGAATTGTTCGGCCATCGGCCCGGCATCGGGCCCCTTCGGCGATTGCCAATAGACTAGCATCGGTGCGACGCGCGAGTAGCTGTCCTCGAACGCCCAACGGTAGTGGAACATCATCTTGGTGACGAACTCGTCCGCATAGTCCTCGATCAGGGGTGCGGCGGCACGCTCACCACTGGCCAACGCCAGCGCGGGAACCACATAGCGCCGGCAACAGGCCAGCGTCGAGACCG
>JBCCCX010000062.1:0-14208 GCA_039033275.1 Pseudomonadota bacterium
CCCCCACGTGATGTAGATTTTCTGACCTGTGAGTTCATATGATCCGTCAGCGGTTTCCACAGCCTTTGTGCGGATGCCTCCTAGATCAGAGCCCGATTGCGGTTCGGTCAGGTCCATCGTTCCAGACCAGGCCCCCGTGACCATCCTTGGCAGGTAGGTGTCCTTTTGCGCGTCACTTCCGTGGGCGATCAGCGTCTTGATGGCGGATCCGGTCAGTGTCGGCGCGAGGTTGAGAGCGACGTTGGCAGAACAGAAGAATTCACAGGTTACGGCCGCCAATGTGTTTGGCAGCCCCATGCCGCCATAATGCACAGGCACCGAAAGAGACTGCCATCCTGCCTCGACGTATTGTGCGTAAGCCTCCTGAAAGCCTGGGCTGGTCACAACGGCCTTATCCACGAGGGTAGGAGGGTGACGATCCCCGACAGGGTTGAGAGGTGAAAAGACGCCGCGCGCGAATTCATCGGCGCTGCTGATCACCTGCGTGACTAGCTCCTCGTCATAATCCACATCGGAACCGTCGAAGCAGGCTTCCAGCGAGACGCCATGCTGGAGCAGAAATCGGATTAGCTTTGTCGGTGAAGCATACATCGGGTCCAACTCCCTAGGTGCGCATGAGGCTTCGCATTTCAGAGCGAGCCAGAGATCAATTTCATGATTCCACTAAAGTCGAGGCTGCCTTCCCCTGCGGCTTCCATCAACGTATAGAGCTCTTCGGCCTGCGCGCCGAGCGGCGTGGCCGCGCGGGCCGTCGTGGCGGCTTCCTTGGCCAGGCGCAGGTCCTTGAGCATCATGGCCACCGAGAAGCCCGATTGGTAGTCCCGGTTGGACGGCGCGCTCTCGACGGGCCCAGGCGCCGGGCAATAGCTCGTCATGGACCAGTTCTGGCCAGACGCCGTGCTGGAAATGTCGAAGAAGGCCTGCGCGTCGAGGCCGAGTTTCTCCGCCAGATTGAACGCCTCGCACGTCCCGATCATGTGAATGCCCAGCAGCATATTGTTGCAGATCTTGGCGACTTGCCCGTTGCCAGCATCGCCCGCGTGGAAGACGTTCTTGCCCATCATGTCGAGCAGCGGCTTGGCGCGTTGATACGCCTCGTTTGTGCCGCCGCACATGAAGGTCAGCGTCCCGTCCGTCGCGCCCTTCACGCCGCCGGAAACAGGCGCGTCGATCATGGCGAAACCGCGCTTGGTCGCCTCACCGATCATGGTGCGCGCGCTATCCACGTCGACGGTCGAGCAGTCGATCATAAGCGTGCCGGGCGCGGCATGGTCGAACACGTCGGAATAGACGGCGCGCACGTGCTGCCCGGCGGGAAGCATGGTCACGACCGCGTCCGCGCCTGTGACCGCAGCGGCGATCGTGTCAGCCCTGGAGCAACCCGCCTCGCATGCTTTGGCGACGGCGCTGTCCGACAGATCGAAAGCCCGGACATCATGGTGCTTGGCTAGATTCGCGGCCATCCCGCCGCCCATGTTTCCGAGACCGATGAAGGCGATGATCATGTGTGAAACTCCTGCCGCGGCTCAGCGACTTCGCGGAACATGCGATCCACT
Organism: Pseudomonadota bacterium; assembly: GCA_039033275.1. Classification (GTDB taxonomy): domain Bacteria; phylum Pseudomonadota; class Alphaproteobacteria; order Caulobacterales; family Maricaulaceae; genus Litorimonas. Next base: position 1,557 of record JBCCCX010000062.1, read on the forward strand.
TGCTCCGCCGTTACAGCCTCGACGCTCCCATGCGACCAGCCGGGGTTGCGGTCCTTGTCGATCAGTTGCGCACGGATGCCTTCGTAGAAATCCTGAATCGTGAGGAAGTTGAGCGACAGGTCGAGTTCCATCGTCATGACCTCGCGGAAATCCATCGTCGCGCCGCGACGCAGCGCTTCCAGCGTCGTCGCAAGCGCGAGCGGGCTCTTGCGGCGGATAGATTTGGCCTGCTTGGCAGCCCATTCGGAGTTTTCGCCGTCGAGCGCGGACAGGATGTCGGCGACGCTGTCGCGGTCGAAGAGCTGCACGTCGGTTGGGACATCCCCACCGTCAGGCGTGGCGGCAAAAGACTGGATCAGCCCCGCAACTTCATCCGATGATTTGATATCGGCGAGCGACTTGATCAGTTGCTCATGCTTTTCTGTCGGCACGAATGCCGTCGCCACGCCGATCTCGACACATTCCGCCGGGCCCCGCCGCGCGCCGGTCAGGCCGAGCCAGTTGCCGATGTCTTGCCGCAACCTGGGAAGGAAATAGGTCCCGCCCACATCGGGGAAATAGCCGATGCCTGTTTCCGGCATAGCGAAGAGTGTGGTGTCGCCCGCCACGCGGTGATCGCCGTGGACCGACAGGCCGACGCCGCCGCCCATGACGATGCCGTCGATCAGCGCGACATAGGGCTTGGGATAGGTGTGGATCAGCTCATTCAGGGCATATTCCGTGCGCCAGAAGGCCTCCGCGCGACCGTCCTTCGCCTTGCCACTATCGTGCAGCATGACCACGTCGCCGCCCGCGCAGAACGCCCGGTCCCCCGCCCCGTCTACGACGACGGCGAGAACGGATGCATCGTCACGCCAATCCAGTAGCGCGCGGGTCATGGCCTCGCACATTTCGGTCGTCAGCGCGTTGAGCGCCTTGGGCCGGTTCAGCGTAATGCGCCCAATGGCGCAGTCCTTACGGGTGATGATGGTGTCAGTCATCGCAGATCGTTCCGCAGCTGTGGAGTTAGGCAAGCTGTTGCAAAAGCCTTTCGCGTCGTTTCAAACGCGTCCTTGCATTGATCCTTGGTATTATAAGTCTCGGCAGAGAGGGCGAGGAGAGTGCCGTCATTGGTCAGCTTCCAGCGCCAAAGGCCGTTCGGCTCCGTAAAGATTGTCGCTTGAGATAGCTGGCTGGTTGAAAGAACGGTCATTGCTTAACCCAAGAGAGTCCGACTTACGATCACGCGCATGATGTCGTTCGTCCCTTCGAGGATCTGGTGCACCCGCAGATCCCGCACGATGCGTTCGACCTGGTAGTCGGCGAGATAGCCATAGCCGCCATGCACCTGCAGCGCATCATTGGCGATCTTGCTGCACAGATCGGTCGCGAACCGCTTGGCCATGGCGCACTTCATGCCCGCATTGGGCGCTTTGTGATCCAGCGCGTCAGCGGCGGAATAGATCATCAGCTGGGACGCTTCCAACTCCGTCGCCATGTCGGCGAGGCGGAACTGCGTATTCTGAAAGTCGGCGATGGGTTGTCCGAACTGTTTACGCTCCTTGGCGTAGCCTTTGGCCAGTTCCAATGCGGCGGCGGCCCCGCCAAGCGAACAGGCGCCGATATTGATGCGACCGCCATCCAGCCCGCTCATCGCGAAGCGGAAGCCGTCGCCTTCCGCGCCGACGCGGTTGGCGGCCGGGACGCGAGCATCTTCGAAAATGACCTGCGCCGTCGGCTGGGCGTTCCAGCCCATCTTGCGTTCGGGGGGACCGAAGCTCACGCCCGGCATGTCTTTGTCGATCACGAAGCAGGACACGCCGCGCGCGCCGTCATCGCTTGTACGCGCCATGACAACATAGATATCGGACCAGCCCGCGCCGCTGATAAACTGCTTTGCGCCGTTCAGCACATAATCGTCGCCGTCGCGTACAGCTTTGGTAGACAGGGACGCAGCGTCCGATCCTGCCCCCGGTTCCGTCAGGCAGTAAGACGCGATCAGCTCGCCTGCGACCAGCTTGGGCACGTAGCGAGCCTTCAGTTCGTCTCCGGCGTAGGAGGCAATCATCCACGTCGCCATATTGTGAATGGTCATCATGGCCGTGTGAGAGACGTCTCCGGCGGAGAGCTGTTCGAATACCATGGCGGAGGCCAGACGGGATAGGCCCGTGCCGCCTTCGTCTTCCGGAATGTAGATACCAAGGAAGCCCAGCCCGGCCGCCTTTTCGAACACGCCCCGGTCGAGATATTTCTCCCGGTCCCAATGCTCCGCATGGGGCGCAAGCTCGGTCGCGGCAAAGTTCGCCGCCATGTCACGGATGAGAGAGAGGTCTTCGGTCAGCTGGAAATGCATAGACTCACCCGAAGTGCGGGATGATGAAGGCGCTGTCTTCGGTTTCGCCTTCGGGCCAGCGCTGAGTGACCGTCTTGACCTTGGTGTAGAAGCGCAGGCCTTCCATGCCGTACTGGTTGGCGTCGCCGAAGGCGGAGCGCTTCCAGCCGCCGAAGCTGTGATAGCTGACGGGCACGGGGATTGGCACATTGATGCCGACCATGCCGACTTCGACCCGGTCCGCGAATTCGCGCGCGACCCGGCCGTTGGCGGTAAAGATCGCCACGCCGTTTCCATATTGGTGCTCGCTAGGCAGGCGCAGCGCCTCCTCGAAATCCTTGGCCCGCACGACCTGCAGCACGGGGCCGAAGATCTCGTCGTGATAGGTCTCCATGTCCGGTGTGACGTCGTCGAGCAGCGTCGGGCCGATGAAGAAGCCGCCCTCGTGGCCTTGCAGGGTGAAATTCCGCCCGTCGCGCACGACGGTCGCGCCTTCCGCGACGGCCTTGTCGATATTGGCTTCGACGCCCACCTTGTGCGCCGCCGTCACGACGGGACCGTAATCGGCGTCCGGGTCGGTCGAGGTCCCCACCGTCATGGCGTCGATCTTGGGCAGGAGCGCATCTAGGAAGCGTTCCGCCGTGCCCTCGCCGACGGGCACGACGACCGGCAGCGCCATGCAGCGTTCCCCGGCCGAGCCATACGCCGCCCCCAGGATGTCCTTGGCCGCCTGCTCCATGTTAGCATCGGGCATGATGATGCCGTGGTTCTTGGCCCCGCCCATGCACTGGGCGCGCTTTCCGGATGCGGTCGCGCGCGCATAGACCGCCTGTGCGATGTCGGAGCTGCCGACGAAGGAGACCGCCTTGATGGTCGGGTGGTCGCAGATCGCTTCCACCGCCTCGCGGTCGCCGTTCACGCATTGCAGCAGCCCCGCCGGGCCGCCCGCTTCCACGAACAGCTCGCACAGGCGCATGGGCACGCTCGGGTCTTTTTCCGACGGCTTGAGGATCACGGCGTTGCCGGTCGCGATGGCCATGCCAAACATCCACATCGGGATCATGGCCGGGAAGTTGAATGGGGTGATCCCCGCCACAACGCCCAGCGGCTTGCGCATGGAATAGACGTCGATCTCCGGCCCCGCGCCGTAGGTGTGCTCGCCCTTCTGGGCGTGGGGCACGCCGCAGGCGAACTCGATCACGTCCAGCCCGCGGATCACGTCTCCGCGGGAGTCCGCCAGCACCTTGCCATGCTCCGAGGAGAGCAGCTCGGCCAGTTCGTCCATGTGGGATTCCACCAGCGCCTTGTAGGCGAACAGCACGCGGGAGCGGCGCTGTGGATTGGTGTTGGCCCACTTGATCTGGGCTTCGGCCGCAGAGGCGATCGCCGCGTCCAGTTCGCCCGGTGTCGCCAGCGCGACGCGTGCCTGAACCGCACCTGTATTCGGGTCGAAAATGTCGGAAAAGCGACCCGACGCCCCCTCCACGCGGACGCCGTCGATGAAGTGGCCGATAAAGTAGGGCGTTGTCATAGTTGGGCTCAAAGAAGATGTTTATAGTTAGCCACCTAACTAATTTCTGGTCGTGTGCAAGATTTGGAGTCAGACAAATTAAAGGGTCAGGCTAAAAAACTTCTCGATGGCGCGAACCATTTTGGAGATTCAGCCGACTAATAGGTGTAATCGGAAATTTGGAGCGTAATGCATGTCGAATCAATCAGGTGAAACACAGGTCTTTTGGTATTGGAGCACGATGTCACTCGCGGTGATTTTCCTCGTGATTTGCGGCCTCTTAGCCGCCTCTTTGTCAATACCCACTCAAACGCAGTCTGTGACCGCTCTATGCGTTTCTGGTCTCATAGTCATGATCGGGGAGGGCTCTTGCCTAATTCTTTTGTTCAAGATGAGACGGGAGACACGACGAACGATCAAGGCCATAAGAAAGATGAACAACATTGCCATCACAGCGCATCATAGCTCACAATCATCAAAGAAAAACCGGCATCTGTGAGATGCCGGGAGAGTTGTGACTGCCAGTGGTGTCTGCAGCCCGGGGATAGCTTAAGACTAGAAGTCGGCCTGCAGTCGTATGCCGTATGTCCGCGGAGCGCCCAGTGCGAACGTCAAGGGAACGGGGCTCCCAGCGGATCTAAACGTGGAGTAGTCCTTGTCGAACAGATTCTTACTCCAGATCGAAGCGCGGTAGCGACCCTGTCCAAATGCGAGTCCGACCTGTCCGTTGACCAGGGCGTAGCCGTCTTGGCTTTCAAGTTCGTTCTCGCGAGGTGTGAAATACTGACGGCTCCGATAGTCAACCCCGGCGAAACCGAACAGATTGACAGTCTCTGAGACCGGCGCATCGAAGTCCAACGCAAGAGAGCCGGTTACTTCGGGCGCGAAGGGGAGGGGGTTTCCGTCACAATCTTCGAACGTTACGGTTCCTAGAGCGTCGACCCCGGTGAAGCATCCGGGATAGTTTGTGAACTCCGAATGGATATAGGCGAAGCTGCCCGCCAGTGAGAAAATGTCGTTCAGACGCGCGTCCGCTTCGAATTCGAACCCATATGTCTCCACATCCGCATTCCCAAGAACGGTCGTCGGCTGACCGGGAACCGCTCCTGGGATCTGCTGATCAGTCTGGAAATCGGAATAGTCGTAGAAGAAGGCGGCTCCGGCAAATCGCAGGCGATCGGCTATCGTGCCTTTCGCGCCCACTTCGTAGCTCACGGAATTTTCCTCATCCACGGGTGTCTGCGCAAATTGTGCCGCGCTGGTAAGTATGGTCGTGAAGAACGTTCCAGACTTGTACCCCTCCGCTACGGACGCGTAGAGATTTAGATCATCGGAGACGTCGTAGCTCGTCGTGAACTTGAAGGAAATATCCTCATCTTCCCGGTCATCGGTGAGGGGAGTGGCCAAGCGGGCGATGATGGGATCGAGCAGCGGAAAACCGACTTCGTCGCCAAAGGAGCGATAGCTGTAATCGCGTTGGTCGTTGGAGTAGCGAGCGCCGACTGTCACATCCCAACGGTCGGACAGTTCGTATGTGGCCTGTCCGAACAGTGCGTAGGATTCGGTGTCGAGGCCGAAGTCGACCAAAGCCGTTTCGACGGATTGACAGGCTGGGGCAGCACCCGGTTCGCAGAGCGCGTTGATTTGCGCATCCGGAAGGCCGAACACGCCTCCGAGAAAATTCCTGTAAGAGCCACCAAAGAAAACCGGTTCGAAGGCTCCCAGATTGACGGCATAGTCCCCTTCATTCAGGAGATCCTGGCTCAGATAGAAGCCTCCGACGATCCACGTCAGATCACCTGTATCGTCAGAGAGAAGCTGGACTTCCTGTACAAATTCTTCTGACGACTCGGCGTTTCCGCGTGTCAGGAAGAAGGTTGGAGAGAAGTCACCGTCGAGAAACTCGTCAACAGTATACTCCCTGTAGGAGGTAATCGATCTCAGCAACATTCCGTTGTCAAAAAACTTCTCGACCGTGCCGGAAAGACCGAAAATCTCCCGGTCCGCAAAGTTCGCCGTATCGATCTGGACGTCCCGGTTGAACGGGTCGCCATCAAGACCGAGCGCCATACCACCTTCAGCGTCGGGGACTTGGGGGTTGCGGCTCTCATCCGTGTAGTCCGCGTTCACGCGGATTTCCAATGTTTCGCTCGGCGTGAAGCGCAACATCCCTCGTAGCGTTGTCGTGTCCTGATCGTCTTCGCTTCGCCCAAGAAACGTATTGTCGATGAACCCATCTCGTTGGGTATGGGAGATACCAATCTGTCCGGCCAAAACATCACCTGCGATCGGACCCGAAACCGATCCTTTGAGATTGAGGTGGTCGAAGTTGGCATACTCCAGGCTCGCCTGCGCTCGCGGGGTGCTGCCAGGCTGCCGGCTCGTGATGTTGACCACGCCCGCAGTAGCATTGCGTCCGAACAATGTACCCTGCGGCCCGCGAAGAATTTCCACCTGCTCAACATCGACCAGGTCCGTCAGCACGCCAGCGACGCCAGACAGATAAACCCCGTCCACGACGACCGCCACGGACTGCTCGGCACCAGGAAACCGGGTGTCAGAGGAGATCCCGCGGATCGAAAGTCGCAGGAATCGGGCGTCCAGAGGCTGCTGGAGGTTGAAACCCGGGGTCAACCGCGCGATTTCGTCCAACCGAATGATGCCGCGATTTTCCAGGAGATCCCCGCTGATGGCTGTCACAGCGATCGGAACATCCTGAAGGCTCTCGGCCCGTTTCTGCGCGGTGACAATGATTTCGTCTCGGTCGCTGACAAACTCGGCGTCTTGCGCCCAGGCCGTCGATGACGAGATAGCTGCGACAGCGATGGCAGAGGCAGACAAGGCTAGGCTAGCTGTGATGCATGTGCGACCTTTGAATGTACGAGCGCCATGCGCAGAATTATTGGTCATGATTTTCTCCCGACACGCCCCGCCTCTTGACGGTGACGACCCATGAGCGCATTCGCGCAATTATAAGGCGACAAACTATTAGCCGCCTTACTACCATATTCACATTGTGAATGGCGTCAAGTAGTCAGCGCCACGTTCGACGTCTAAGGCGCTTGCAGTCCTGATAATCTGGACTGTCTGATCGGCACCTTATCTCGAGGAACCGGTCCGCCGACCCGAGCGGATGGCTCTCAGGATCACCGCATGTCGGCTAGCATTGATCGGATATGACCAAAGCAGAATTGCACCCAATACCATGAGGGTCGCGGGTGGCAGAAGCGCGACGGCAGAAACGGCTGATGACGATGTCGGGAGCGTGTGATCTGGAACGAAGCCGGCAAAATCGAGTGCGCCCAACCCGATAGCGACTCCCAAAGCATAGGCCAGTTTCTGCGCCATGCCGAAGAAGGCATAATAGGAGGCCATCTGCGGGTCTCCGTTCCGAAGTTCGCCGTAATCCGCCGCGTCGGCAATCAGGGATGGCGGCATCGTAATGAGGGGGCCGCTGGCGAAACCCGCAATGACGAAGCCGATGGCGGCGAGTTCAACGTGCCCCGGGGGGCAGATCCAGAGAGCAGCGAACGCACCCACCATCATGAAGGCTCCGACCGTGAGGCACCGATGCTTACCGTAGCGTCTTGCCAAGGCCAGCGCGGGAGGACTGGACAGGATCGCCGCACACTGTTTCAAAAGGAGAAGGGGGAGAAAGGAGGTGGGGAGATCGAGCGCGAACGTGACGAAGAGAATGACGACGGCGTTGAAGATCGAGTATCCGAGTGCCATCGCGAACGTGCCGCCGAGCAAACGAGCGAAAGGCGGATTGCCGAACATCAGCCCGAACGTCTTGCGAAGCGACAAGCTCGGCGTTTCAAATTGGTGGACCGTCTCCCGGGCGCCAAAGGCAAAGGCGATCACGGCGGCGACCGGCGCGATCAGAAGGACACTGTAAGCAAACACAGACAGCGTGCGGTCGAGAGTCGCTTCGCTTTCAGACAGCCAGACGAGCGGCACGAGAAAAGCGAACAATGCACCGAGCACGACGAAGCCCTCTCGGAACCCGGAAATCCGGTTGCGCTCCTGGTAGTTGGGAGAAATTTCCGCACCCCAGGCGAGAAAGGGGACCTGAACCATCGTCAGGGCGACGTAGAGAAGCAGTAGCCACGTGAATAGATAGGACGCCCCTGCCGTGTCCGGCGGCTGGCAGACGAACCAGACCGAAACGAGCAGGAGGGGCAAACCGCCCAAGATCCAGGGCCGTCGCGAGCCGTAACGTGTGCGCGTCCTATCCGACAGATGTCCGATGAGCGGATCGATCAGCCCGTCCCAGGCCCGTACCGCAAAGAAAATGAACCCTGTCAGGGCGAGATCGAGCCCAACCGATTGGCTGTAAAAGGCTGGCAGATAGACGAGCAGGGGCGCGGCCAGCATCGTGAGAGGCAGTGCTAGCACGCCGTAGCTCGCTAAGGAAAGGGACGTTGGCCGTTCCAGCCGAGCGTAGGGCTGGGTCGATGTGGTTCTTCCGCGCGCGGCGCGGGCCCTACCCGGTGTCAAGGTTCGGACGACCAGCGTCGTTCGACATAGGCTTTGAATGCCGCGTTCGCCGCCTCGAACGACTTTATCGCGTGCTCCCGCATCATGGGCGCCGTCTCGGTTTCGACAAAGGGGCCTTCAGCGCGTTCGGTTTGCACAAGGCATGTCCCGGTGGACGCTTCTTCAAGATGGAAGCCGTGAACGCCTTTCGCATAGGCGGGTTCGTGGATCTCTCCTGTCCATTCGAAGACGCGGCCTGGCTCCACCCGCGTGACGGTCGTGTCTAGGCGGTGTGTATCGGTGTCCGATTCCATGACCGATTTCAGCGTCGAGCCGATCTTCACCTCGCCACCTTCGAACCGCATATAGGGATGCCAGTCTCTCCATCTGTCCAGATCGATCAGTTCGATCCAGACGGTCTCCATCGGCGCGGCGATTACAATCCGTGTCTCGACTTCGAACATCAAGCCGCCTCCGAGAATGCGTCATAGATCGACCGGTCTTCCGCCGCGAGGCGTCGCAACAGGTCCGGCGGCGAAAAGCGGTCTCCGTGCATCGCGGCAAGCCCATCGCAAGCCTCGACGAAGGCTCCGACGCCCACGGAGTCGATCAGTGAGAGCGGACCGCCCGTATAGCTGGGGAAGCCCCATCCTAGCAGCGCACCGAGATCGCCGTCCTCGGGCCGATCCAGCACGCCCTCGTCCAGACAGCGCGCCGCCTCGACGGCTTGCCGGTAGAGAAAACGTGTTTTCACGGCCTCGAGACTGGGCTGCGTCTCGGACAGAGGATAGAGCGTCTGAAGTTCCGGCCAGAAGGTCTTGGGTCCGTCTGAAGGATAGTCGTAAAAGCCTTTCCCCGCCCGGCGACCTGGCCGTCTGGCCTCCACCACCATGCGCTCGATGACGCGATCGCTGGCCGTCGGCGCATAGTCGTCTCCCCGGAGGTCACGCAGGGACGTCTGAACGTTGTGGCTCAGCTCCAGCGAGACTTCGTCCTGAACGGTCAGAGGGCCCACAGGCATCCCGCAGAAACGGGCCGCATTCTCGATGAGGGCGGGGTGCACACCGTCTTCCAGCATGGCCATGCCCTCGGCGGTGAAGGTGGAAAAACAGCGGCTCGTATAGAAGCCCCAAGCGTCATTGACGACGATCGGGGTCTTCGCGATCTGCCGGACGAAATCCATGGCCTGGCCCAGCGTGGCGTCCGAGGTTTCATCTCCGCAAATGATCTCGACGAGCGGCATGCGGTCGACGGGGGAGAAGAAATGCAGGCCGATGAACCGGTCCGGGCGGGGGCTCGCCGTTGCGAGCGACGAGATGCGGAGGGTGGACGTGTTTGTCGCGAAAATCGCCCCGGGTTTCATGACCTCCGTCGCGGCGCGGGTCACTTGCGCCTTGATCTCCGGGTCCTCGAACACGGCCTCGATCACCATTTCACAATCCGCAAAGTTGTCGTAACGATCCGTTGGCTCGATCTGTCCGATCCAGAGTGCCTTGTCAGCTTCGGACACGCGGCCCCGTTCGACGCCTTTTGCGAGACGGGCTTCGACCGTTGCCTTGCCACGCTGTGCGGAAGTGAGATCGGAGTCGAGCAGGTATACGTGAATGCCGGCCTGGGCAGCGACAAGCGCGATGCCGCTTCCCATCATGCCCGCTCCGATGATCCCGAGCCGTTTCACGGTGAGCGGTTCACCCGCCTCCGGGCGAAAGGCCAACTTGTCCGCTTTCTGTCGGTTGATGAACAGGCTTCGGATCATGTTTGTCGCCACAGGGGTCTCGAATAGCGAGGCCATATAGCGGGCTTCGATCTCCAGACCGGCATCGAGAGTCAGCATATTGCCCTCATACAAGGCCGACGCGATCGCCTTCGGAGCGGGATAGTTGTGGAGCGTATCGGCCTGCAGTTTTCCGTTGAGATTATAGTAGAAGGCCGTCCATTTCAGATCGAGAATGTTGGATCCTCCGGGGAGGGTGAAACCCCGCTGGTCCCAGGGTTGCACCGTACGCGCATCGTCGCCTCGGATGATCGAGAGTGCCTCCGCCACAACGTTCTTCAGATCGACGATTCTGTCGGCGAGTCCGAGGGCGAGCGCCTCCTGCGGGGACAGACTCCGCCCCGTGAGCAGAAAGGGTGCCGCCCGTTCGATCCCGATCAAGCGCGGCAGGCGTTGCGTTCCGCCCGCACCGGGCATGAGACCGAGTTTGACCTCGGGCAGGGCCAGTTGAATGGCTGGATCATCCGCGATGATCCTGTGATGACAGGCCAGAGCGAGTTCGAGGCCGCCACCCATAGCCGTGCCGTTGACTGCCGCGATGACCGTTTTACCGCACCGCTCCAGTCGGCGCAGAAGCTTGGGAAACTCGGTGAGCAGATCGAGTCTCCGCTGCGGCGAAATGGTCTCGGTATCCGACAGTTTTTCCAGACTGGACAGATCCCCTCCGACCACGAAACTGGGCTTCGCGGAGGTGATGATGGCAGAGTCCAGAGAGTCGTCCGTTTCAAGAGTCTGGACGATGTCGGCCAAAGCACGCGTGAATGCGGGGTCGATCACGTTCACGCGCGCGTCGGGTGCGTCAAGCGTGATGATTAGGGTGGACCCGTCGACACGGGTCTGGATCGGAGTTGTCATGTCAGCTTTCCTTTAGACGCGCTCAATAATCGTCGCGATGCCCATGCCAGCACCGACACAAAGGGTGGCGAGACCGATCGTCTGATCTCGACGCTCGAGCTCGTCCAGCAAGGTGCCGAGAATCATCGCGCCCGTCGCGCCGAGCGGGTGACCCATGGCGATGGCCCCGCCATTGACGTTGATGTCGGCGTGGTCGACATCCAAAGCCTCCATGAAGCGCAGCACTACGCTCGCAAACGCCTCATTCAGTTCGAACAGGTCGATGTCCCCCCGTGTCAGACCCGCATTGGCCAGGGCGCGTTCAGCCGCCGCGGACGGCCCCGTCAACATGATGGTCGGCTCGCTTCCGACCGAAGCATAAGAGAGGATCCGTGCACGAGGTGTGAGCCCGGCCGACTGTCCCGCTACCTCCGTTCCCATCAGCACCAGAGCCGCGCCGTCGACAATGCCGCTCGAATTTCCGGCATGGTGGACGTGGTTGATGGCCTGAATCTCTGGATAGCGCATCTTCGCGATCGTGTCGAAACCGCCTTTTTCTCCCATACCGGCGAAGGCAGGGTTGAGCGCGCCGAGATCCTGCATCGATGTCCCGGGACGCATATACTCATCCCGCTCCAACGCGGTCCCGCCGAGTTGATCCTTGATGGGGACGATTGCGCCGTCGAAACGTCCGTCATCCCATGCCGCCTTAGCCCGTCTTTGGCTCTCCACGGCATAGGCGTCGACATCGTCCCGCGAGTAACCGTATTTGGTGGCGATCAGATCCGCACCGATACCTTGGGGGGTAAAATAGGTCCTGAACGCGACTTGTGGATCGCCGGTCCAGGCTCCGCCGTCGGCACCCATCGGGACCCGACTCATGGACTCGACACCGCCGCCGATCGTCAGTTGGGCCTGTCCGGCCATGACCTCACCGGCCGCGATATTGACCGCTTCCAAACCAGATGCGCAATAACGGTTGACCTGCTTGCCGGCGACGCCCTCGTCAAATCCCGCATTTAGCACTGCGATGCGGGCGATGTTGGATCCCTGTTCGCCCGTCGGGGTCACGCATCCCAGCGTGACATCCGCAAGCTGAGACGTGTCCAACTCGTTCCGGGACTTGGCGGCCTGCAACAATTGCGTCGTCAGTTCTATGGGCGATGTCTGATAAAGCCCCCCTCCCGGACGGCCCTTTCCGCGCGGCGATCGCAAGTGGTCAAAGATATAGGCGTCCGGCATGAGGTTCACTCCCCGTAAATGTTAGGTGCCTAACTATCTTCTTTCTGAGGGGTGCTGGCAAGCCCGTTTTTGCAGATGCCATTCCAGTCTGGGCGTTCGCACTGAGCCAAGTCAGGACTTATTCATTGATGTGACGACCAGTCGGCCTTCCGCCAAGGTCCGGCCGTCCGCTGTGACCGCCGAGACGGCCCAAGTCCGCCCATCGCCGTCTGTCTCCGGCTCCAATGCGCAGGTAATCGCATCACCTACTCTGGACGGCGCGACGAATCGCACGCCGAATTCCGAGATCGACTCGCGCGGGAATGTCTCGTCAATCATCTGCCCGATCATCGCCATGGTCAGCATGCCGTGACCGATGACGTCTTCGAGTCCGGCACTTTCGCGGGCGAAGTCTATGTCCGTATGCAATCGGGCGTTGACGCTGTCGAGCTCCTGTTCGACACGGACGAGGCCTGGCGCCGCCAGCTCTGTGCTCACGTCGCCGCGTGACGCGACCAGTTCG
>JBCCCX010000063.1:0-14110 GCA_039033275.1 Pseudomonadota bacterium
CCCTGCCAACTTTTTTAAGACTTCGTGACTAAGCCGCATTTCATGCCGCCGTCATTCGATAAGGACGACTTCTCGCAGGCCGGAATGGCCGTCACGCCGCACCCGGATGCGGGCGTACTCGGCCACCTAAATGCGGTTCGCATCGGCGTCGTGACTCTGATCGGGCTGGGCTATGCCTCGACCATGGCGGTCGGGCCGGGGTCGCGCGAATGGCTCAATGTTTTCGGCTACGATCCGAGCCTGTTCGGCATCCAGGTCCTGTTCTTCCTATCCGGGTGGCTGGCCTGGCGCAGCCTCTCGCGCGGGCGGACCGTGCGGCAGTTCGTGGCCTCCCGCGCCCGGCGGACCCTGCCCTGGGTGGTGTTCGTCACGCTGATCGTCACCACGCTGCTCTACCCGCTGCTCTGCGACCACGATGCGCCGCACGCGCACGGCGTGGGCGAGCTGGCGGTCTACTTCCTCAACAACATCACGCTGATCCGGCCGGGCCAGCCCCTGCCCGGCGCACTCGATGGCGCGCTTTACCCCTGCAATTTGCAGGGCACGATCTGGACGTTGCGCTGGGGCGCGCTCGCCTATGCCGGCCTGCTGGCGCTCCACGCTCTGCGCCTGAGCGGACGGGGCGTCTTCTGGGTCATCCTGATCGCGCTGATCGCCGGGCATGTCGGCCTGAATGCGTGGGTGGATGCGCGCGGTTCCAGCGCACTGGAACCGCTCATCCCCGGCATGCGCGTGGCTGTCCCCTTCGTGCTGGGTGTGCTGGCCCGGCAGCACCGCCTCCGCCTGCCCCGCGACAGAGCGGGCTGGGCGGTCATGGCAGCCGTGGCGCTGGGCGCGGCGACGCTGCATTATCGCTTTCTGCCGTGGAGCTATTCCATCGAGCTTCTGGCCATGACCGGATGGTGCGCGCTGGCCATGGCGGCGCTGCACAGCCGGCTGAACGCCTTGCGGCATTGGCCTGACATCGTCGTGCCGCTCTATCTGGGCGCGTGGCCCACGGCGCAGACCTGGCTTTTCCTGCAGCCCGACATCACCGTACCGCGCCTCGTCGTCGCGACGCTCGCGACGATCTTCGCGCTGGCACTGGCGTTCCGCCTTCTAGCCGACCATATCGCCCGGCCCGTCCATCGGCGTGTTCAGCCCGCCTGAGGCCAGCCAGGAGAACAGGCCCCGCACGGCATAGACGTCCGCGCCCTTGGGATGGCCGGGCCGCGAGCTTGGGTTCCATCCATAGACATCGAAATGTATCCAGGGCCGGTCGTCGACGAAGCGTTCCAGGAATAGCGCGGCCGTGACAGCCCCGGCAAACGACCCGCCCGAATTCTTCATGTCCGCGATCGGGGAGCGCAGCATGGCGTGGTAGGGCTGCCAGAGCGGCATCGGCCAGATCGGGTCCAGCTCGCCCAGCGCATGCCGCGCGACGGGCTCGTGCAAGTGCGGCCGGTTGGTGAAGAAGGGGGGCAGCTGCGGGCCCAGCGCGACCCGCGCCGCACCCGTCAGCGTGGCGAAGTCGATCATCAGCACGGGATCGGATTCGGTCGCCTTGGCAAGCGCGTCGCCCAGCACAAGCCGCCCTTCCGCATCCGTATTGTCGATTTCCACCGTCAGCCCCGCGCGCGATGGCAGGATGTCGCCAGGCCGATAGGCATTGGCGCTGACGGCGTTCTCCGCAATGGCGAGCAGGCAGTGCAGGCGGATCGGCAGGCGGGCGGCCATGATCATGGCCGACAGGGCAATCGCATGCGCCGCCCCGCCCATGTCCTTCTTCATCAGCCGCGCGCCCGACGCACCCTTCATGTTCACGCCGCCCGTATCGAAGGTGATGCCCTTGCCGATCACCGCCAGCCGCGGATGCGAGGGATCGCCCCATTCCAGCTCGACCAGGCGCGGCGGCTCGTGCGCGGCGCGGCCAACGGCATGGATCATGGGGTAGTTCCGCTCCAGCAACGCCTCGCCCACCACGGCCGAGACGTCTGCTCCGTGCACGTCCGCCAGAGCGGCCGCCGCCGCGTGGAGCGCTTCGGGCCCCATGTCGCCGGCTGGGGTGTTGATGAGGTCACGCGCCAACGCCGTCGCCGCCACCGCATCGCCCACCGCCTTGGCGTCCAGATCCTCGCCTAGCACGAGGACCGGAGCTTCGGGGGCGTCCTTGAGGTAGCGCGTGAACCGGTAGGTGCCGAGCCCCCAGCCGACGGCCGCGAGGCGCGGCGTCCAATCATCGGGCATCGTGTCCAGTTGGTAATAGCCTTTCGGGAGCCGCGCGCCCAACTGCCCCATGCGCATCGAGACGTCGAAATCCGTGTCGATAGGGCCGCAACCCAGCAGGACCGCCGCGACCGCTCCGTCCTCTGCAGGCAGCATCGCCACCTGGCCCGCCTCGGCCGTGAAGCCTGTCGACTTGGCGAAGGCCGCCTGCGCCGGAGAGAGGGTCGCCGCCACGGCGTCCCAGCTCTCCGGACGAAGCGCGTGGACCGGGATGATCGCCTCGCCGTCGGGGACGTCTTGCAAGGCCAGGGTGACGGCCGGGCGGGTCGGGGCGGGGGATCGGGTCATGCGGGGGCTGCTCGTCTTCTTGTGTCTGGGCCGATCCCGGCGATGCGGGACGGCAGGTTCGGGACTGAACGAGGACGGGGGCGTAAAGGTCCCGTTAACTCCAGCTCTTTACGAATGTTAACGATATCCGGCGTGTTCGCAATCGACTTCGCGGACCCGCGCCCCGGGCCACATCGACACGCCGCGAGACAGACATGATCCAGCGTCCCAAACCCCGAAAGCATCCGGCCCGTCCTGCGCTCCTCCTGGGTGCGCCCCTCTTGCTGTCGGCCTGCGCCTTTGCCGGCGGCATCACCCCGCAGGAAGCCGATGTGCGTAGCCATGTCGCCGTGGACCAGTTCATGCCCGCCCCGCGCGAGATGCGCGACAATATCGAGACGCAGGAGCTGTTCGCGCAAGCTGCTTTCTGGTCGCACGAATACGAACTCAACCCCTCCGATCTCGAAGCGACGCTGAAGCTCGCCGCCGCGGTGCGCAAGCTCGGCAACCCCTCGCGCGCGGTGGAGATTACGCAGACGGCCCGTCAAATCCACCCGCGCGACCCGTATCTATTGGCCGAGCACGGGGCCGGCCTGATCGCGGACGGCCGCGCGCTTGATGCCATCCCGGTGCTGGACCAGGGACTGCGCCTCGCCCCGTCCTATGCGCGCCTCTGGTCGCTGAAGGGGGCCGCACTCGATCAGATGGAAGAGTACCAGGCCGCGCGCGACAATTACGCCCGCGCCCTCCAGATCACGCCCAACGACCCCAACGTGCTGACCAATCTCGGACTGTCGCACGCCCTGTCCGGCGACTTGCGCACGGCGGAGATGTGGCTGCGACGCGCCGCCGACATGCCCGGATCGGGCGCAGGCGCGCGGCAGAACCTCGCCCTCGTCCTGCAGCTCCAGGGACGGACGGAGGAAGCCGACCGGCAGAACCGGCTGGCGAGCCTGAGCCAGGGCGACCGCCGCCTTCCGCCCGAACCCGTCCCGGCCCTGACCCCGCGCGGCGTGCCGGCTGACCTGTCGGCACAGAGCCTTCCGCAACAGGGCCGCGTCCCGCCTTCCGCGCCACAGACTCAAAGGGAGGAATGGGGCTCGGCACCGGCGGGCGACTGGAACGCACCCTCGCCGCTGCAAGGCGGCATGCCGCAAACGCGTCTGTCCACCATGGGTCCGGGCGGCGAGGCGTTCACATCGTCTTCCCAGGCCGCGCGACAAATGTCCGGCCAGATGCCATCGCAGAACCAGTGGCGCGGGCGCATCGACCCGAACGGATACGCCGCCCCGCAACAACAGGATTTCGGCGGACCGGCAAACTCCGAGCAGCGGTCCCTGCTCGACCGGATCGGCCAGGCCTTCTGGCCCGGCACCCGGAGCCCGGAGCCGCAAATGCAGCCGCAAATGCAGCCGCAATTCCAAATGCAATCGCAGCCGCCGCAAATGCAGAGCCAGGTGCAAGCCGCGCCGCAAGGACATGTCGTCGGGCCGTCCCTGCGCACGCCCCAACCGCAGAGCTATGGCCAGCCTCAGATTTCGAGCCAATCGCAGCCCGGCGGCTATGCGGCACCTGGCTACCTACCCCAGGACGGATACGGCCAACCCGCCTACGCACCCCAAGTCCCACCGCAGCAGGCCACTTATCCGCAAGGCAGTTACGCCCCGCCGCCTACGGTCCAAGCCCCGCCCGCGCAAACATCGAGCGGCCCGGCGCGACGGGATCGGCGACGCCGCTAGCGGCCCGAGCCAGACTGGCACGAAAAAGGCCGCCCTTTCTCAGGAAAAGGCGGCCTTTTTCTCGTTGGATAATGGTGGACAAATGTCTGCCGGATCAGGACAGGCCCTCCGCGAGGCGCATGGCGGCCGGGGTCAGGATCACGATGAACAGGACGGGCAGGAAGAAGACGATCATCGGGACGGTCAGCTTGGCCGGGAGGGCGGCTGCCTTCTTCTCGGCGGCCATCATTCGCAGCTGCCGGTTCTCATTGGCCATGGTCCGCAAGCTGTCACCCAGCGGCGTACCGTAACGCTCCGCCTGTATCAGGGCCGTGGCGACCGAGCGAATGCCGATATGGTTGTTGCGGCGCGCGAGATTCTCATAGGCCAGCCGGCGCGAGGTCAGGTAGGAGAGTTCGGCTGTCGTCAGTTGAAACTCTTCCGCCAACTCCATCGAATTCTCCGCCAGCTCTTCGGCCACGCGGGCGAAGGCGAGTTCGACCGACATGCCGGATTCCACGCAGATGAGCAGCAGGTCGAGCGCATCCGGGAAGACGGCCATGATCGAGGCGAGCCGCTTGCCGGCCAGGTTCTTCACGTAGATGCCCGGCAAATAGTAGCCGAACAGGGTCAAGCCCAGCGTTCCGGCCATGCGCTGCATCAGCTGCCAGCCCGGCGTGTTCAGCACGACCAGGAAGACCAGTCCGAACGCGCCCAAAACGAGCGGCAGGACAAGGCGGAAGAAGTAGAATTTGTAGATCGGCCCCTGCCCGCGCAGCCCGGCTTGGGCCATCTTGTCCTTCAGGTCCGTCGCTTCGAGCAGTCGTTCGAGGCTGAAACGGTCCACGAGGCGCCGGGCCAGCGTCTTGTCCTGATTGCGAAGGGACCGCGGGGCGTCGAGCTTGGCCATGTGCGAGTCCTTCAGCGCTTCGCGCTGCGAGGACACGGCCGCCATGCGGCGCTTGAGCTTGTCGCCTTCGAGCAGGGGCGCGACGATCATGTAGATCGTCATCGCCATCAGCACGCAGATGACGAAATAGCCCGCGGTGGTCAGAGCCTGGAGTGCGCCTTCGGTCATCCAACGCCCCCTAATATTTGAAGTCGATCATCTTGCGCATGATGAAGATGCCGAGGCCCATCATCACCGCGCCGATCATCATGTTCTTCTGGCCGCGCTCCGTCGTGAACAGATCGCCCATATAATCCGGCGACAGAAGTGCCACGAGGCCCATGACCACGATCGGCAGCGCGCCGATAATGATCGCGCTCATCTTCGCTTCCGCCGACAGCGCCTTAATCTTTTCGGCCAGCAGCTTTCGCGCGCGCAGCACGGTGGAGAGATTGTTCAGCGACTCGCCCAGATTGCCGCCCGTCGTCTTCTGGATGTTCAGCACGGTAGAGAAGAAGTTCACTTCGGAGATCGGCAGGCGTTCATACATCTGCTCCAGACAGATCTCGATCGGCACGCCAACGCTCTCCGCCTCGACCACGCGCCGGAACTCCGCGCCCAGCGGGTCGGGGCTTTCATGGGCGATGATCTTCAGGCAGTCGCCCAGCGGCAGGCCGGTGCGCACGCCGCGCACGATGATGTCCATGCCATCGGCGAAGTGCTGCACGAACTTGCGCTGGCGGCGCTTGATGATCGTATTGAGCACGAAGCGCGGCAGGCCAAACCCCGCGACGAAGGCCGCACCGGCGACCATCATCGGCGGCACGCCTAGAACGAAGAGCACCACACCGACGACCGCGCCCAGCACGAGCGAAATGATCATGAATTGCGACGCCGGCATCGAGACGTCGGCCTGAACGAGCCGGGCGGCTAGCGTCTTGGCCTTCTTCTTCTTGGACTTCTGGTTCTCCTCGATCTTCTTGAGCGAATCCTCGATCTGCCTGCGTCGGCTGCCCTGGTCTTCCGTCTTGAAGCGGCTCCTGATCTGGTTGACCATGCTGGTCTTGCCGGTCATCGCCTCTACGCGCGGGGCGGACGCGGAACCGGAGGTGCCGCCCAGCACGAGATAGCCGAGCACGCCGACAGCCGCTGTACCGGCGAGTGCGAGTGTCAGCTGCGGATCCATCGGGGCCTAGCCTCCCGCCTCGTCCAGCGCGACAGCCAATTCCTTCTCCAGGTTGAAGTAACGCGCGCGGTCCCAGAAGGCGGGGCGTGCGATGCCGGTGGAGCGGTGTTCGCCGATGATGTTGCCGTCGGCATCCTCGCCATCCATTTCGTATTTCAGAAGGTCTTGCGTGACGATGACCTCGCCCTCCATGCCGATCACCTCGGTGATGTGGGTGATGCGGCGCGAACCGTCGCGCAGGCGCGTCGCCTGCACCACGATATCGACGGAGCCGACGATCATTTCGCGGATCGTCTTGGCGGGCAGCGAGAAGCCGCCCATGGTGATCATGGACTCCAGCCGCGACAGGGCCTCGCGCGGGCTGTTGGCGTGGAGCGTCCCCATGGAGCCGTCATGGCCCGTGTTCATAGCCTGCAGAAGGTCAAACGCTTCGGGGCCGCGCACCTCGCCCACGATGATACGTTCGGGGCGCATCCGCAGGCAGTTCTTGACCAGGTCGGCCATGGTGACCTTGCCCTTGCCTTCGAGGTTGGGCGGGCGCGTTTCCAGCCGCACGACATGGGGCTGCTGGAGCTGCAATTCGGCCGCGTCTTCGCAGGTGATGATGCGCTCGTCCGGATGAATGAAGCCGGTCAGGCAGTTCAGCAAGGTGGTCTTGCCAGAGCCCGTACCGCCGGAAATGACGATGTTGCACTGGCACGCGCCGATGATCTGCAACACCTTGGCGCCGGCGGGCGAGATGGACTTGAAGTTCACCAGATCGGCCAGTGTCAGCTTGTCTTTCTTGAACTTCCGGATGGTGAGCGCCGGCCCGTCGATGGAGAGCGGCGGCGCGATCACGTTGACGCGCGAGCCGTCCAGCAGGCGCGCGTCGCAGATCGGGCTGGCTTCGTCCACGCGGCGGCCGACCTGGCTCACGATGCGCTGGCAGATATTCATCAGCTGCGTGTTGTCGCGGAAGCGGATGTTCGTCTTCTGCATCTTGCCGCCCGTCTCGATGAAGACGTGCTTGGCCCCGTTGACCATGATGTCGGCGATGTCGTCGCGGGCGAGCAGCGGTTCCAGCGGGCCGTAGCCCAGAATGTCGTCGCAGATTTCCGTGATCAGTTGCGACTGTTCCGCCACCGACAGGCGGACGTTGCGGATCGCGATGATCTCGTCGACGATGGTGCGGATCTCGGCGCGGGCCTTGTCGGCCTGCATCCCGGCGAGCGCCGAGACGTCGATCGTCTCGAACAGCGCGTTGAAGATGGTCGCCTTGGTCTCGTAATACTCCTCGGACGGCTCGGAGGCGCTGCGCGCCGGTTCCGGTGTGGGGACGGGCGCTGGCTTGGGTTCAGGCGCGGGATTGGGCGCCGCCGTGTCGGCGGCTTTCAGCGCCGCGCCGTCCGATCGCTTGCCGAACATGACGTGCTACCCTTTCCGGCGCAGCAGCGAGCCGAGGAGCGACTTGCTCTCCCCGTCGCCGGAGCCGGACTTGCGGCCGATCTTCAATCGCGAGCCGCCGGCCTGTTGCGGCGCGGCAAACTCGCCTGTGCGCAGGCGCTGGGCGAGATAGTCGAGGCCGGGCACGAGCGCTTCGGTCGTCTTCATCTCCGGCAGCATCTTACCTTCGTTGCAGGCACGAATGAACGTGTCGGGATCGAAACCGATGACGAGGGCGGGTTCCACCCCGACAGCGCCGGAGAAGTTCTCGACGCTGATCTCGTCTTCCTTGTTCTTGCAGCGGCCGGTCTGGTTGATGACCAGGATCGGGTCGGTGTCATGCGGGCGCTGGGCCTTGAGGAAATCGATCAGGTTCTTGGTGTTTCGCAGATTGGCGAGGTCCGGCGTCGTGGTGATGACCACGTCGTCCACGGTCGTCAGCACGTTCGTCGTCCACTCGTTCCAGATGTGGGGCATGTCGAGCAGGGCGAGCGGGCTGATGGAGCGCACGGCGGAGATGATCGCCTCATAGGCACGCGAATCCGTCACAGGCGTGACGTTGAGCGAGCTGGACGTTGGCAGGATCGACAGGCGGGGCGTGTGGCGCACCATGATGCGGTCGAGCAGCGTATCATCCAGCCGGTCGGCATCGGCCAAGGCCTCCTCAAGCCCGGACGCGCTGTCATAGGCGAAGTCGAGTCCCGTCGTGCCCCAGCTGCTGTCGAGATCGATCAGCGCGGTCTCCTGCGACAGCCGCTCCGACAGCGTCCAAGCCAGATTGTGCGCCAGGGTGGACGATCCCACGCCGCCCTTGGAACCGTAGAAGGCGACGGCGCGCCCCGTGAAGGGCTTTTCAGGGTCAGCATAGATGTCGCCCAGCGAGCGGATCATGGAGAGCGGGTTGAGCGGCGGGACGAGATAGTCCGACACGCCCTTATCCATCAGCTGGCGGAACAGGCGGATGTCGTTGACCGCGCCGATGATCACGACACGCGTGCCTTCGTCGCAGACGGAGGCCAGCGTTTCCAGCTGCGCGAACAGGTCCTGCCCGCGCAAGGCGGATTCGATCATCACGAGACCCGGCGTGGTTTCCTTGTGATAATAGTCGATGGCTGCCTGCAGACCGCCCATATAGATCTTCGTGTTGGTCCGCCGCATGCGCCAGTCGCGCGTCATGTGGTTGATGCAGGCCGCCGTTTCGTTGTGGTCGCAGAAGGCATGGATGGACAGTTGCGGCAGGGCGCGCTCGCCGCCTTCGCGCGCACCGTCATCGGGACCGGGCGCCGCGTCGCCCAGCGCACCCGGATAGGCCGCGCCGGGATGAGCGGGATCGTGCACGGGATAGCCCTGCATTGCATGCGCGTGCTCCGGATGCATGTGAGGGGCTGGCATCTGCGCCGGTTGCATATGCGCCGACTGCGTGGGTGCCGTTTGCGCAGGTGGAGGAGCATGCGGCGCGGGGGCCGGATGTGCCGAGGGCGGCTGCATCTGTGGCAGGCCCTGATGGAGCGGTCCGGGACCAGGCTGTTCCATACTGGGCTGTCCTTGGTGGCCCGCATAAGGTCCCCCAACCGGGGGCTGCGGGGACGGATAGGGCTTGGCCTGCGGCATGGGGGCCGGAACGGCTGCGGGCGCGGAATGGGGCACGGGCGCGAGATGGGGAACTGGAACCGGCTGGGGCGCAGGCACGGGGGCACCGGCCATTGGCATGCCAGGCATGGGCGTGGCCTGCATCGGCGCGGTCGGCATGGGCGCCATGCCCTGCGGCGCGGACGGAACGGGTCCGGACTGGTTTTGCGGATGTGTCATGGACCGGCCCTAACCTCCCGCATCCTGCGAGCTCTGCTGCTGGCCTTCCGGGCGTTCGGAGGCTGTGCCCGTGCCTTCGATGTAGCGGTCATAGACGACCTGGCGGCGCTGCGCGTTCGGCGTCTGCGTCGCATAGGGTTCGATCAGCTGGCGCGGATCGGTGATCATGGCGGCGAGGTTCGCGGACGCGAAGCAGCCGAACTCCGGCATCACCGTGTTGCGGTGGGTCACGCTCAGGTCACCCATATGCGCGCAGTCCTGCGCCACGGCACGCAGCGTCCGGTAGGACAAAACGACCGGCGCGGGGTCTCCGGGGCGTGTGTAGTAGGTTCCGGACTGCGCGGCAGCGGGGTTGAGACCGGCCTGACCCATGAGGCGCCCAAGGAGGGCGTCCGTCTGCACGAGGCCGGGACTGCCCGCAGCGGCAGACGGGCGGTTGATGTAGATCGGCCCCGATCCTTGCGCGGCATAATCCTGCAGGAAGCGCGTCACGGCGAATTCGTCGCGTTGCGACAGGACCAGCCCGTCGGGACGGGCGTAGAGTTCCATGCGCTCGACCGACTCAGCAACCTGGGTCGGGTTGAGCCGATGCGTCGGCTCGTGGAGCTGTCCGCCTTGTAGGCAACCGGAGAGGAGGAGCGGGGCGGCGACCGCAGCCGCGAGCCTGACGGCGTTTCCGAAGATTGTCGCTGATGGGGTCATGATCTAGTCCACCACGTGGCCGAAGGGCCGGTTGATAGCGTCGGGGCTCGCCTTGTCGCCGTAGACCGTGTTCAGGCGACCCAGGAGGAGTCGGTCGCGGTCATTGGCGGGCTTGAAGCCTTCCAAAGGCGTTTGCAGCTTGTCCGGATGGGTCGGGTCGACGAGGTAGGGCGTCACGATCACCACCAACTCCGTCTGCACCGTTTGGCTGTCGCGATTGCGGAATAGCGCTCCGAGGGCCGGTATGTCCTTGACGCCCGGCACGCCGTCATAGGCGTTGCGGGCTTCCTCCCGGATCATGCCGGCGATGACGAGACTGCCCCCGGCCGGGAGTTCCACGACCGTATCGGCCCGGCGCACGCGCAGGCCGAGAATGTCGCCGCCCTCGCCGCCCGTCTCGAAGGAGTTCTCGGTCGTCGGCTCGGAGACTTCGGTGGAAATGTTCAACGAGATCAGCCCTTCGGAGAGCACGACGGGCGTGAAGCCGAGCGACACGCCGAAGGATTTGAATTCGAAGGACCGCTGGAGCTGGCCGTTCTGGTCGGTGAAAACGCCGCCCAGAACGGGGAATTCGCCGCCCGCCAGGAACGTCGCGGTCTCGCCGGAGATGGCGACCAAGGTCGGCTCTGCCAGCGTGCGGATCAGGCCGACGCGTTCCAGCGCCGTCAGCGCGCCCGACAGGGAGCGAAGGTCGCCACCGGTGGCGTTGGTGAAGTCGGCGCTGCCGGTGAATCCCGCACCGCTGTTCACGCCCAGATTGTTGATCAGGGAAACGGTGGAGTCGCCCAGCTCCGCGACGGCGGAGAGATTGAAGCCCATCTGCTTGACCACGGAACGCTGCATCTCGACGATGCGCACCTTCAGCATGACCTGGTCCTTGCCCTCGACCGAAAGCAGATTGACGATTTCGCCGTCTCCGGCTCCGGTGCCCTGCCACATTTCGGCGATGCGCTCGACCTTCAACGCGGTTTCGGCATTGGGGACGCGGCCCGTCAGCATGATGTTGCTGTTGATCGACTGAACCTCGACCTCGGCGTCCGGCGCGTGCTTGCGCACAAGCGCGTTGAGTCCATTGATGTCGCGCTCCACTCGGATGTCGATGTTGAGCAGTTCTTGCCCGTCATGGCCGTAGAAATAGACGTTGGTCTGACCAGATTCCTTGCCGATGAGCACGGTGCGGCGCGACGTGTGGACCACGGCTTCCACGATGTCCGGATTGGACACGATGACGTCCATGACGTTGCTGGGCAGTTCCACCACGGTCGATTTCGAGAAGGGAAGAACGATGGAGCGGTTCAGCCCCTCGCCCGGCGACTGGATGCGAACGCCGTCCGTATGCGAGGTCTGGATCGCGGCCAGCGTGCCGTAGCTGCGGTCGCCAGCCTGGACGGGCATGGCCAGCATCGCGCCGGCTGCGAGAACGCTGGCGAGAAGCCCCGCCCGTCGGCGGCCAGAAGGGCTTTTGCGGTTCCGTGTCTGTGTCTGCGTGGGGGTCGGATAAGCGGTCATGGGTCTAGTTTCCCCGCACGGCGACGGTCTGGGCCGCACCGGATCGGTAGATCGTCAGAGGCGGGACGGCTTCTTCTTCGTCCAGCGTCTGCTTGGCCCGGCTTGGCGCGCGCGCGGAGGAGCCGGAGAAGCCACGCAGCACAAGCGACAGATCACCCCGCACCTGCGCGACCGTGATGCGCTCCGCATCTTCGGGCGACAGTTCCAGCGTGGCGGTGGAGCCGGGGATCGCCGCGCTGCCGTCCAGGCTGTTGGCGAAGGATTGGTCGATGGCCAGGACGGTGACGTTCTCGAAGACGGTGTTGGCCACGATCTGGGCCAGTCCGCTGCCGCCGAAGGCCGCGTCGGGCTGGATGGTTTCCTGCAGGATGATGTCCACCTTGTCGCCGGGCTGGATGAACCCGCCCGATGCCGTATCGACGCTGATGCGTACGGTCACGGCCCGCATGCCCGGCTTCAGCAGAGCGGCCATGATCCCGGCGTCACCGGCGCGGATCAGGCGAGACATGACGAGCGGGTCGCCCGGAACGAGCGGCTCGCGCGCCAGCGCGCCGACGAGGGCCTCCATGACAGGCACTTCCGCTTCCGGGTCTTCCACGATGAAGGCGGGCGTGACGGCTTCGGTAGGCCAGCGGATCCAGGTCAGATCGCCATCGACGATGCGCTGGCCCTTCGCCATGGGCTCGGACACGGACAGAACGTCCGTATAGTCGACCTCTTGGACGACCGTACGGACCTCCGGTGCGACGGAGTCTGACGTGTTGAGACCGCGCAGCGACGTGAACACGACGAACATGAGTCCGACGAGCACGACAATGAGGATGAGCCGCTTCTTGTCCACGTTTCCCGCTCCAGCTGGAAGGTTCCAGTCACAGCACTAGAAGACGACCCGCTAAGGCATGGTTAACGCAGCAGTAGGGATGACCGGAATGGGTGTGGCGCGGCTTAGCCCCCGAGCTTAGCCCCCGATCAGGGCCGCCCCGATCAGGCTGGTTGGCCAGACGAAGAGCGCCCCCGTGGCGAGGGCGATG
Organism: Pseudomonadota bacterium; assembly: GCA_039033275.1. Lineage (GTDB taxonomy): Bacteria > Pseudomonadota > Alphaproteobacteria > Caulobacterales > Maricaulaceae > Litorimonas. Next base: position 12,802 of record JBCCCX010000063.1, read on the forward strand.
CCATAGGGCATATCCTTGCCGCCTTGGAAGAGGCGCATGCCGAGCACGCTGGTGCGCAGCCGTATCGGCGCGAAACTGCCGCTCAGCATGAGAAACAGGCCCAGGGCCGCCCCGAACAACGTCGTATAGGCGATGAAGTTCAGCGCATCGCCCCAACCGAACCAGAGCGCGATCGCCGCCATCAGCTTGGCATCGCCGCCGCCCACGAGGCCGAAAGCGAACAGGCTGAAGCCGGCCAGGAAGAAGACGAGGAACATGCCGAGATGCTCGGCCAGCGCCGGGACACCCTGCCAGGTCAATGGCAAGGTCAGGAAGAAACCGGCGAACATGGCGACGGAAACCTTATTGGGAATCTTCATCGACCAGAAATCGGTGTAGGCTGCGGCCAAAAGGGGCGCGGCGAAGACGGCGGTGACGATGAAGGCGGTGATCATGGGGCTGTCCGGGTCGGGCTGCGTAGCTGTCGTGTCGCGCCACTATGACAGAATTGGATTAAGGAGGGCTTTCGCAGCGTTCGGGCGCAACCCAGATTCGGCGAAATGTCTACGGTTTGGCTTCCGGAGCCTTGAAGGACGCGTCCTTCACATCCGTGCCCATCGATTCGAATTTTGTGGTCAGGCTGCCGCCGACCGTTCCCGTGGCGGCGATGACGCCCATGGACAGCAGAGCGATGATGAGAGCGTATTCCATGGCTGTCGCGCCGCGTTCACACTCCAGAAACTGTTTGTACTTGCTCATCGCTAACCTTCCGGACTCCGGGCAAAAAAACAGGGCTGGGATACCCAGCCCTGTTCGTGTTTGAATGCATCTAGCGATTAGGGTTTCGCTGCAGGTGCAGTGGAGCCCGCATTCGTGGAGGCTTTGTCCAGGGCGGTGCTGACGTCGGTGAACTTGCTGTTCACGCTGTTACCGACAGACGTTGCGCCTGCGATCAGGGCCACGGAAATGAGGGCGGCGATCAGGCCGTATTCGATGGCTGTTGCGCCGGATTCATCGGCGACGAAGTTCTTGATAAGGTTTTGCATAACTAACTCCCACGTATGCTTTGTTTAAGGGGGTATTCCCCGATGTCGGGGTCATCCCTGACAAGGCGCTTTCTAGGGGAACCGGTTTAACGCCGGGTTGGGAGACAGGGTGAAGAGCGCGTAAATTTTACAAGCGCGTCATGTTGGCCCGTTTCCATGCGGAATGGCACGACATTTGCCGAACGGGCCAAACGCCCGTTCCAGACACCCGCCGATCCCGTACGCGCGTTTGTCATCTATAAAGACACGGTGCTACACGGAAGCGGGCCATAAAGACTTCGTCA
>JBCCCX010000064.1:0-14107 GCA_039033275.1 Pseudomonadota bacterium
CATTCGGCATATCTATGACAGTAAAGCAATAAGCTCAAATCTCCGCTTAGTATAATTCCTGGTGGCACACAAAAGCTACCCCGACCCTGATCGGGGGATGTCTAGCCTTGTTGGAGATCGCAAGATTAGGGCCGATGGGACGGCTCTTCTTGTGAACCAAGAGCGCAGTAGACCCCACCCGATCGGAGTCGGGCGCAGGCTTAATAAATACCGGGGACGGAACACAGATTATCGGGCTGCGCGGTTCGGGCACGTAAAAGGGGGAAATAATCACAGACTCGACAACAATAACCAAAGGGGAAAGTATCGAATCAAAACAACGTGCCGTCCCCGGCATTTATTGCCGGGGCCTGTCGTCGGGATTGTCCACAATGAAGAGCTGTCCCGGCCGCCCTCATCTTGTGATCTTCAAAGAGACCCAAGCCCCCGCTCATTCCCGCGCACGCGGGAATCCAGTTCTTGCGCGAACATCGGCGTCGGTGAGCCACTGGATCCCCGCGTGCGCGGGGATGAGCGGAAATGTTTCGGATTTTCCAGCCACCGGCATTCATTGCGGGGTCTGCTATCGTCTTGATTCATAAGAGGAGCCGTCCCACCAGCCCTCGTTTTATGAACTTTAACGAGGCCAGACCCCGGCAATAAATGCCGGGGACGATCCGTCTACACTTTGGTGCGAATGATTTACATCCTGGGACGGGCTCACAATTGCTGGAAGAAAGATGGCGCGGGCGCGGAAGCTCTTCTCCTGCCCAAGCTAATTTTCCCCAAACCTAATTTGGTAGCCTGTTCATCTGTTGCTATCCTGTCCAGCCGGGCGGGTCGGGGATGGGCTCGCCGATCAAGCCGGGCGCGAGCTCAATGGGTACCGGAGGCAGTGGATATACAACCTCCCGACCCTTACGGCCCCACCGGTTCCGTCGCGGCGGCTTCCACGGCTTCCAACACGCGGAGCAGGTTGCCGCCCCAGATCTTGGCGATCTCGTCTTCGCTATAGCCGCGGCGGACCAGTTCGGCGGTGACGGCTTCGGTCTCGGATGCGTCGCGCCAGCCGTCTATGCCGCCACCGCCGTCGAAGTCCGACGCGATGCCGACATGGTCGATGCCCGCGACCGCGACGGCGTGGTCGATATGGTCGGCGAAATTGGACACGTTGGCGGCGTCGTCCATGGCGGCGATCTCGCGGCGGCGCTCGCCATAGGCGGTGCGGGTCTCCTCGCTCCACTCGCCGCGCGGGCCGTGGGCCTCGCCATATTCGGCGTCCAGCGCCTCGCGCGCGGCCTGCTGCTCCGGCGTGGGCAGCTTCACATAGACATCCAGCGCGACCATCTGCGCCACGCCGCCGACCTCTGCGATCTTGCGCAGCTGTTCGTCGTCGAGATTGCGCGCGCTGTCGGCGACGGCCTTGACGCCGCTATGGGACGCGATGATCGGCGTGGTGGACAGGTCGGCAGCCTGCATCATGGTCTGCTTGCCCGTGTGGGACACGTCCACCATCACGCCGTGCGCGTTGAGTTCGGCGACCAGGTCGCGGCCCATCTCCGACAGGCCGCCATGGCGCCCGCCATCCAGATAGTCCGCGTCGCGGGCCATGTTGGGATTGGAGCTGTCGCCGAACTGGTTGTGGCCGAAATGGGTCAGGCCGACATAACGCACGCCGCGCGCCGCCCAGTCCTCGACGGAGGCCGGGTCCTCGGCCAGCGGATAGGCGTTCTCCATACCGACCAGCACGGCGAAGCGGCCCTCGCCCACGATGCGGCGCACGTCGGCGGCGGTCACGGCCAGGTCGAAGTCGGGCCGCTCGGCCGTCAATCGCTCGATCGCGCTCATGCGGGTCTCGGCGATGGTCTTGGCGGTGGCGTAGCCGCGTTCATCCAGATCGCCCTGCGGGATGTAGACGATCCAGAAGCCGCTATCGAGACGGCCGGATTCGAGCTTGGGCTGGTCCACCTGCAGGTCGGTCGGACCCGCCGGGTCGATCTCGGTCATGTAGTTCAGCGGGATGTCGATATGGGTGTCGAGCGTCAGCAGGCGCGAATGCAGCGCGGCAATGTCGATGTCGGCGGCGGGGGCGGGGGCGGATGCTTCGGCGACCGTCTCGGGCGAGGGCTGGACAGGCTCCGGGGCGTCGGACGCGCCGTTGCAGGCCGCAAGGCCGAGGGCGAGCATGGAAACGGAAAGAGGGCCGAGCGGGTGCGAGGCGGTCATGGGCGGGAATCCCTTCGTGAAATCTTCACGCCGATGTCGCACGGTCGGGGCGTGAACGCCATCCCCGACATAGACGCGGATACGGTCCGCGCCGTCTTCCTCGCCCACCTGTCGGGCGAACGCCGCCTGTCGGACAAGACGGTGGAAGCCTACGGGCGCGACATTCGCAGCTTCCAGGCCTTCCTGGTCGGCCATCTGGGCGAACCGGCGGGACTGCGCGCCCTGGCCGGGCTGGGTGTGGCCGACTTCCGCGCCTATCTGGCCTTTCGCCGCAGCGAAGCCGGCGGCGGGCTGGGGTCGGCGTCGGTGCAGCGCCTGCTGTCAGCGATCCGCACCTTCTACCGCTATCTGGACCGTCGCTGGGATGCGTCCAATTCCGCCATCGCCATGATCCGCGGACCGCGCGCCAAGCCGCCCGTGCCCAAGGCGCTCTCCGTCACGGGTGCGAAGGATCTGGTCTCGGCCGGGTCGCTGGACAGGGCAGATCCCTGGGTCGAGGCGCGCAACTCCGCCGTGCTCGCCCTGGCCTACGGGGCGGGCCTGCGTATCGGCGAGGTGCTGGCGCTGAGCGCCGATGCGCTCCCGTTGGGCGAGACGCTCATCGTGATGGGCAAAGGCGGCAAGTCCCGCCTCGTGCCGATCCTGCCCGTCGTGCGCGACGCGGTCGCGCGCTATGCCGACCTCTGCCCGCACAGTCTCGGGCCGGGCTCGCCGCTCTTCCGGGGCGTGAAGGGCGGGCCGCTCCACGCGCGCATCATACAGGGCGAGGTGGCGCGCCTGCGCGGGGCGCTCGGCCTGCCCGACAGCGCCACGCCGCACGCATTGCGACACAGCTTTGCTACGCACCTCCTGGCGGGCGGCGGCGATCTGCGCACCATCCAGCAGCTGCTGGGCCATGCCAGCCTGTCCACCACCCAGCGCTACACGGATGTGGACGCCGCCCGGCTGCGCGCGGTCCATGCCTCCGCGCACCCGCGCAGCCGATAGACTGACGTTATTTCAATTATAGGCCCTGCGGATACTTCAACCTTTACAATATCATCCAAGTAAAGCGCCACGAAACGTTCACATTTATCAAGCGAAATCTTCAAAGGTCCGACAACCGACCGTCACAGAGTCAAGCCACGCGGCCGCCACCTCGAAACGAAGCTGGAGTGGCAGGATGCTGAAGCGCAATTTGATGGTCGTCGCCTTGGGCGCGGCCGTGTTCACGGGTCTGACGGGATGCGTCGACGACGGCGATGACGGGGCGCCGGGGCCCCAGGGCGCGCAGGGCGCTCAGGGCCCGCAAGGCGCCGAAGGACCCCAAGGCGCCCAGGGCCCCGCTGGCCAGGACGCGGCCCCTTACGTCCATACCGGGCCGTTCTTCGCCGACAATTCGCAGATCGTCAGCGACCCGATGCTCACCGGTCCGGCCGAGGGCGAGGTCAGCGTGGTCTGGTACACGACCTTCGAAGGGGCCGCCAATTCCGTCGTCTTCGGCGACCGGCTGGACCAGTCCGTCGTCGCGACCACGACCCGCATGTCGCAAATGTTCGAGGATGAAGGGTCCGAACTGCCCTTCAACCGCTCGGTCGGCCAGGCGCTGCCCGGAGAAGCGGTGGTCGAGCAGACCATCTACCGGCACGAAGCGCGCGTGACGGGGCTGGCGGCCAACCAGCGCGTGCCCTATTTCGCGGTGTCGACCGTCAACGGCGCGGACTTCAAGAGCCAGATCTTCACCTTGCAGCCGTTGCCCGCGCCGGACCAGCCGGTGAAGCTGCTGATCACGTCGGACCAGCAGAACCGCGCCATGTCGCCGGCCAACTTCCAGAAGGTCGTGGAGACGGTCGGCCAGGTCGATGCGGTGCTGTTCGCGGGCGATCTGGTCAGCACGCCGAACCGGGCGTCGGAATGGTTCTACAGCGGCCGGGAGAACTTCCCGCCCTTCTTCCCGTCCCTGCAGGGAACATATGACCGCATCGCGCCGAATTACGGCTATCGCGGCGGGGCGATCTTGCAGCACGCCCCGGTCTTCGCCACGATCGGCAACCATGAGAGCCCGGGCATCTTCGACCGGACCCGCTCTCTCGGTGCGCAGGATAACGGCCCGCAACCGCGCTGGTACGCCGAACACCGGTGGGACCGGCTGACGGATGCCGAGCGCCAGGCCACGGGGCTCACGCGCGAAGAATGGGTCCGCCGCAACTCCTACGACCACGTCACCTATTACGAGATGTGGAACCTGCCCGAGAACCAGGTCGCGGGCGAGGATCCCGAGAACTTCTATTCCGTCCGCTACGGCAATGTCTCTCTGATCTCGATGAACGTGTCACGCGTGTGGCGGAACTGGAATAACGGCCTGACCGATACCAACACCAATCCCGGCAAGTTTGGCGAACCGATCCCAACCGTCAACGATCTCGACACATGGGGCTTTGGCGACATGTTCTTCGCCGACTATTCGCCGGGATCCGCCCAACGGCAGTGGCTCGGCGAGCAGCTTGCCTCCACCGAGGTGCAGGACGCGCCGTTCCAGGTCGTGCTGACCCACCAGTCCATGCATGGCTATGGCGACAACGTCGTGCCGGTCATGGCCAATCCGGAAGCCACCATCGACTTCACGGACGGAACGCCGACCGTCGTCACCACCTTCCCGGCCGACGATGCGACCTGGGCGACGATCGTGGCGGCGGCCGAGCGCGGCGCCATCGAGCGCGTGCGCTACGACTATGAGCGCGAGGACGATCTCTGGCTCGGCGTGGAAAGCGAATTGCTGGCGGCCGATGTGGATCTGGTCGTGTCCGGACACAGCCACGTCTGGTCGCGGACCTTCGTCGAGGACGCCGACAGCCGACTCAACTATCTGGAGACGTCCAATGTCGGCAACAGCTTCGGGCCTTTCGCGGGTCCGAACAACCGGGTGCGCTGGGCGCGCAACTTCTACCCCGATCCCGACACGAACGACACGCGGGACAATGCGTTCTGGGATCCGGCGGACTATCCGCGCGTCGGCGACAGCCAAGGCCGGCCGGACGTCTTGCCGTCCGAACTGACCAACGGTGTCGACTTCATGCGGCAGGTCGAGGAGGCTACAGCCGACCTGCCCTACCTCAGCTCCAACAAATTCACGGTCTTCACGATCCTGGACTCCGGCGAAGGCACGGTGAAATCCTACGCCCACGAATTCGACTTCCCGGCCAACCCGGCAAGGCTCGTGGACTGCTTCCCGCTCGACGCATCGGCCAGTCCGAATCCGTGTTGAGAGGATAGGCGCGATACACGCCCGAAGTCCCCAGCATTTATTGCCGGGGTTTGTTCTCTTCCATCTTCACAAGAGGATGGCGTAAGAACGGTCTCGTCTTGTGAGCGGTCCAGATACCAGACCCCGGCAATAAATGCCGGGGACGCAAGTCATCAGACAAAGCGTGATCCGGCTTCCGTGCGCCGTGCCTATCATCCCATGGCCTGCTCCAGCTTGTGGAAGCGTTCAAGGAACGCCGCTTCCGCCACAACCACCGGGCTCGGGTCGATCGTGATCGACACGCCCTTGGGCGGCCGGATGAAGAAACCGTCCGCCTCCTCTTCGGTGAAACCCGCAATCTGCGTGGCCTCGAACCAGGCGCAGATCACGTCGCAGCGTTTGATGCGTTTCTTCAGGCGCGGCGGCGTTGGGGCGGCAAGTCCGAAGCGCCGGTTCACCGCCTCGTCCAGGCGCCGTTCGAACGCCTTGTAGTCGAGGCCCAGCGCGGCCTTGAACGGGCTGATCATATCGCCCACGACATATTCCGCCGCGTCGTGCAGCAAGGCCGCCATGCGGTCGTGGCCGGGGGCATCCGGATAGAGGGTGACAAATAGGTCCAGCACCACGACGCTGTGCTCCGCGACCGAGAAGGCATGGTCGCCTGAGGTCTGACCATTCCAGCGCGCAACCCGGGCCAGACCGCGCGCAATGTCTTCGATTTCTATGTCGAGCGGGCTGGGGTCCAGCAGGTCGAGCCTTCGTCCGGACAGCATGCGCTGCCAAGCGCGCGGCGGATTGGTGGACCGGGGTGGCATGGGGCGACGCTAGCCGGTTCGAACGGCCACGCATACTACTGGGTGCGCATTCAGGGGCAAAACCCGGTCGGAATCTGTCGGGATCGTGAGTTTCGTTGCCGTACGGGCCATGTTAGCTTGTAACCAATTGTTAACTCTCCCCCCGTTCCAGCCAGGATCATTCTCCATGAACAAAGCCTCCCTCTTCCGTGCCACGCTCCTGTCGGCGACCGCCGGAATCGCACTGCTCGCTCCGGCCGTCATGGCGCAGACCTCCGCGCCCTCCGTCGCCCAGTCCCAGGCCGCCATCGTCGGCAATCCGCTCTTCTCGGACTGGACGGCCGCCTACGGCGCTCCGCCCTTCGATATGATCGAAGCGGAGCATTTCGAGCCTGCCTTTACCCACGCCATGGCGCTGGAACGGGCGGAAATCGATGCGATCGCGAACGATCCGGCCGCGCCCACCTTCGACAACACGATTGCGGCGATGGAACGTGCCGGCAAGGATCTCTCCCGCATCAACAGCACATTCGGTGCCCTGACCTCGTCGGCGACGAATGACGAGTTGCGCGCGATCCAGCGTGAAATGTCGCCCCGTCTCGCGGCGCATCGCAGCGCAATCAATCTTGACGCAGACCTGTTCGACCGTGTCGACACGCTGTTCGGCAACATGGACGCTCTTGATCTCACCGACGAGCAGGAGCGCGTACTGGAACGCCGCCACACCACGCTGGTCCGCGCTGGGGCCAAGTTGCAAGGCGATGACCGCGAACGGCTGGCGGAGATCACCGAAGAGCTCGCCTCGCTCTACACCCAGTTCCGCCAGAACGTGCTGGCCGATACGGAAGACTTCACTCTCGTACTCGACGCGCCCGCCGACCGCGCGGGCTTGCCCGCCGCCGTACTGAGCGCGGCCGCGCAGGCCGGAACGGACCGGGACATGGACGGGACGTCGGTTATCACGCTGGCCCGCTCCTCCTTCGAGCCGTTCATGACCTTCTCCACCCGCCGTGACCTGCGCGAGCAGGTCTGGCGCGCCTGGACCAACCGGGGCGACAATGGCGGCGAGACCGACAATGACGCCGTCATCAAGCGGATCCTGTCGCTGCGGCTGGAGCGCGCCAACCTGCTGGGATTCGACAACTTCGCCGCCTTCCGTACCGCCAACACCATGGCGGGCACGCCGGAGGCCGCGCACGACCTGCTGATGGAAGTCTGGGAAGGCGCGATGGCCAAGTACGAGCAGGAAGAGGCCGAAATCCGCGCCGTCATGGCGGCCGAGGGCGTGACCCACGATCTGGAGCCGTGGGACTGGTGGCACTATGGCGAGAAGGCCCGTGCCGCGAACTACAATCTGGACGAGGACGCGGTGAAGGCGTTCCTGTCACTCGACAATGTGCTGGACGCGCAGTTCGCGGTGGCCGAACGCCTGTTCGGTGTGACCTTCGAGGAACGCGACGACATCCCGACCTATCATCCGGATGTGCGCGTCTGGGAGATGACGGACCCGGACGGTACCAAGGCCGGCCTGTTCTACGGCGACTATTTCGCCCGGCCTGGCAAGCGCGGCGGTGCGTGGAAGAGCGCGCTGCGCCGCCAGAACAATCTGGACGAGGTGACCCACCCGCTCATCATGAACAACACCAACTACAATAAGCCCGCCCCCGGCGAGCCCGCATTGATCACGCTGCGCGAGGCCGAGGTCATCTTCCACGAGTTCGGCCACGGCCTGCACGGGCTGCTGTCCGACGTGACCTACCCGTCCATTTCCGGCACGGGCGTGGACTTCGACTTCGTGGAGTTCCCGGCGCAGATCCTGGAACACTGGATGCGCGAACCCGCCGTCATTCAGGAATTCGCCCTGCACTATGAGACGAACGAACCCATGCCGACCGAGCTGCTCGAGGCGGTGCGCCGCGCGGGCAACGCCAAGTCCGGCTTCGACAATGTGGAGTTCATCGCGTCCGCCTTCGTCGATCTCGCCTACCACCGCATCGAGAGCCAGGACGTGATCGAAGCCATGGACGTGAATTCGTTCGAGGACGGGGTGCTCGCGCAGGCCGGAATGCCGCACGCGATCGAAATGCGCCACCGCTCACCCCATTTCGGCCACTCCTTCGGCGGCGAGCTCTATGCGGGCGGCTACTACACTTATATGTGGGCGGGTGTGCTCGACAATGACGGCTACGCCGCCTTCGAGGAAGCGGGCGACCCGTTCGATCCGGAATTGGCCAAGAGCCTTTACGAGAACGTTTTCTCCGCCGGCAATTCCCGCCCAGCCATGGACGCCTACGTCGCCTTCCGCGGCCGCGAGCCGATCGTCGAGCCGCTATTGGAAAATCGGGGACTGAAGGTCGGCACGCCGGAGATGTGAGGGGCGTTTGTAAATCCCTCCCCCGGGCAGGGGGAGGTGGGCAGTCGCGCGTTAGCGCGCTGGTCGGTGGGGGCCGAACCTGTCGGTCGAAGACGACATTGGCGTTAGGCTATACTGACAGTCTCGGCCCCCACCGTCACTCGTGCTTCGCACATCGTGCCACCTCCCCCTGCCGGGGGGAGGGGTTTAAGTGGAGCGTTCCTCCTACCCAATCCCGTCATCGCACGGCTTGACCGTGCGATCCATGCGGCTGGCTCCGTGCTTCCGCCTCGTGGATGGCACAGTCGAGCTGTGCCATGACGGTATAGAAAGATGTGGCCTTCCACTCATCCGCTCAGGCCGGCTCGACCGGCCTGTCCATCTCCTGAGGGTTCGTTCGCAAAAGAGCGTTGCGACGGGTACTTCGCCGCTTTGCGGCGGTCCGCTCACAGCGTTCGCGGCATCCCGCTATTTTCGATCAGCGATCGAAAATTCCGGCTTCGCCGGACCGCTAAAATGCCTCGGCTTCGGGCAGGAAGATCTCCCGCTTGCCCCCGCTGCCCGCAGGCCCGATCATGCCTTCCTGTTCCATCCGGTCGATGAGGTCGGCGGCGCGGTTGTAGCCGATGGAGAGGCGGCGCTGGATGTAGCTGGTGGACGCCTTGCGGTCGCTGGCGACGATGGCGACGGCCTGGTCGAAGAGCGAGCCGCCCTCAGAGCCCCCGCCCGCCTTGGCCGGATCGTCCGGGGCGTCCTCGTCGCGCTCCTCCGTGATGGCGTCGAGATAGGCGGGCGCGCCTTGCGCGCGGACGAAGTCCGCCACGCGCTCGACTTCGGCGTCGGACACGAAGGGGCCGTGATAGCGTTTCGGGCCGGATGTAGACAGGAACAGCATGTCGCCTTTGCCGAGCAGCTGTTCGCCGCCCATCTCGCCGAGGATGACCCGGCTGTCGATCTTGGAGCCGACGCGGAAGCAGACCTTGGTCGGGAAATTGGACTTGATCGTGCCGGTGATGACATCGGTCGAGGGACGCTGCGTGGCCACGATCAGGTGGATGCCGGCGGCCCGGGCCATCTGCGCCAGGCGCTGCACGGAGCCTTCAATGTCCTTCTTGGCGACCATCATCAAGTCGGCCATCTCGTCGATGATGACGACGATGTAAGGCATGGGCTCGAACTCGAATTCCTGCGTCTCGAAGACGGGCTCGCCCGTTTCGTGGTCGAACCCGGTCTGGACCGTTTTGGACAGGGTTTCGCCGGAGGCTTTGGACTCCGCGACCTTGCGGTTGAACGCCTCCATGCCGCGGACGTTCACCTGGCTCATCTTGCGGTAGCGGTCTTCCATCTCTCGCACGGCCCACTTCAAGGCGACGACAGCCTTCTTCGGCTCCGTCACGACCGGGGACAGCAGGTGCGGCGCGCCGTCATAGACGGAGAGCTCCAGCATTTTCGGGTCGATCATGATGAACTTGCACTCGTCAGGCGTCAGCTTGGCCATGAGCGATAGGATCATGGCGTTGACGGCCACCGACTTGCCCGAGCCGGTCGTGCCCGCGACCAGCATGTGCGGCATGGCGGCCAGATCGGTCACGAAGGGTTGCCCGCCAATATCCTCGCCCATGACCAGCGGTAGGCGAGCTTCGGAATTCTGAAAGGCGTCGCTCTCCAGCATGTCGCGCAGCCAGACGGTCTCGCGCTTGCGATTGGGCATTTCCACGCCCAGCGCATTGCGGCCCGGCACCACGGCGATACGGGCGGACTGCGCGCTCATATTGCGGGCGATGTCGGACGCCAAATTGATGACGCGCGAGCTTTTCACGCCGGGCGCGGGCTCGAATTCGAACATGGTGACGACGGGGCCGGGGCTGACTTCACCCATCTCCCCTTCCACGCCGTAATCGCCCATGACGCGGTGGAGCTGGTCGGCCTGGCGCTGCAACATGGTTTCGTCGCGGACCGTGCTGCGCGGCGGCGGGGCCTTGAGCAGGTCCGGCGTGGGCAGCACGAAGCCGTCAGCGTCCGAGAAGTCGAAAGCGGGCTGGCCGCGCTTCGGGTTGGGCACGGCGCGAGCAGCCGGCTTGGGCTTGGCCGCGCGCTTCGGCTTTGGCTCCGCGGCTTTGGGAGCCGGCTCGGGTTCCGGGGCAGGCACGGGAGCCGCTTTCACGGGCGGCGCGTCAGGTATGGACCGCAGGCCGGGACCGTCCGCTTCCAGCTCGGCTTCGTAGCTGCGGCGGAAGATGCGGACCAGCCAGGCCGCGACCGTGTCGAGCGCAACGCGGATATAGGCCCAGACCAGCCCGGCCGCGTCGACAATGTCCACCACGTCCCGGCGCACGATGCCGAAATGGCGCGCTATGCAGACGCCGAAACCGGTGAAGGTCAGCAGCGCGATCAGACCGCCGGAGAACGGCACATTGAACCGATCCAACCCGCCCTTCATACCCAGATGCATCAGGTCGCCGAACCATCCGCCGAGGCCCGATCCCATGGGCCAGCTCTGCGGGATCGGGAAGGCGGAAAGGGTCGCCGCGCCGAGCAGCACGCCGCCGACGGCCATCAAGGCCCGCCCGGCCCGGTCGGAGCGGGTCGGCCGCACCGTCAGGCCGCCCAACAGGCGCCTGAGCCCGGACCAGACCGTCAGCACCCCGGCGATCAGGCCGCCGAGCCCCAGCGTCTGCATCAGTAGATTGGCGAGCCACGCGCCCGGACCGCCGAGCCAATTGGTGGTTGCGCCGACGCCAGCCGTATCGGCCGTTGCGTCAAAGGGGGAGTAGCTGCCCTGGGCCACGAGCAGCAGCGTTCCCAGACCGATGAAGCCGAGCGCGGTCATCGCACTCTTCCACGCACTGGCTTGTTCCTGCGTGACGGCATCCATCATCGCCTGGATCGCTTCGGGCGAGTATTCCTCGAAAGGCGCGGCGGTGGCGGGGGGCGGGCTCATAATCGTCCGGTGGAAAGGCGCGTTCAGGTTAACGAAGTGTGAGGCCGACACGTAAAGGCCGGGTTAAGGCGGCTGCGCGACCTGTGGACGAACGGCCGCGGCGCGACCGGCTTTTCATCAGGGCCGGGCGGGACTAGGGCGGTGGCATGAGCGAACGGACGGACATCATCGTGGTCGGCGCGGGCCTGTCGGGCCTGCTCGCCGCGCTGGCGCTTTCGGACACGGATCACGGCCCCGGCCGGAGCGTGACCCTGCTGGACGCGGGAGGGATCGACCGCCCGTCGGATGACGGGCGTGTCACGGCGCTCACCCCGTCGGCCGTGCGCATGCTGCACCGGCTCGGCGTGCGCGACCTGGAGGCGACGCCCATAACCGGGATGCGGGTCGGCGAAGGCGATGCCGACACGCCGTGGCAGTTCGAGCTGCCGGACCGGACCGGCGAGCCGCTGGCCCTGAACGTCGAGAACGCGGCGCTGCGTCGCGCCTTGCTGATGGAGGTGCGCCGGCGGGGCATCGGGATGCGCGATCACACGCGCGTCGCCGGGCTCGACACGGCCGGGCTCGCGACCCTGATGCTGGAGGACGGGTCGTCTCTGACCGCGTCGCTGATCGTGGCGGCCGACGGGCGGAACAGCGCGATGCGCCGCCTGTCCGGCTTGTCCGTATCGCGCTCCGACTTCGGGCAATCCGCCCTAGTGACCACGGTGGTTCACGCCGAGCCGCATGAGGGCATCGCGCTCCAGCGCTTCCAGCCGGTCGGCGCGGTCGCGTCCCTGCCGCTCGCAACAGTTGAGGGCCACCACCGCTCCCAGATCGTCTGGTCCGACCGTCCCGAAGCGGTGGAGGCCGCCCGCGCCCTGCCCCAGAACGCGCTGGTCGCACTGATCGACGAGCGTCTTTGGCACGCGCTGGAGATCACGGGTCTGGATGCCGACGTGCAAAGCTACCCGCTGGTCGGGCAGCGCAGCGAGGCTCTGGCCAAGAACCGCGTGGCGCTGGTCGGGGACGCGGCCCGCATCATCCACCCGCTGGCCGGACAGGGATGGAACCTCGCCGTGCGCGACGTAGCCGCGCTGGCCCAGGGCGTCAGCGAAGCGGTGGAGACGGGGCAGGATATCGGCCGCGCGGGACTGCTCGGCTATGAGCGATGGCGGCGGACGGACGAGACGATGCTGGGGGCGGTCACAACCGCCCTCTCGGCCGCGCCTGCACGCGGACCGCTCTCGCTGATCGGCCATGCGCGCCGCGCCGCCTTCGCCGCGGTGGACGAACTGTCGTCCCTGCACACGCTGATCCGGCGCGAAGCCGCCGGCGAAACGGGCGAACGGCCTCCGCTTCTGCGTTAGGGCGCAGCCTCCGTGACCGCCCCGAGTGCGACTTCGTACCATTGCGCGCGGTCGCCAAAATCAGAGAAGAGGGACCGGTCCGTGCCAGTCATGAAGACTTGCAAGCCCAAGTCGATCAGCTCCTCCGACAAGGCTCGGCGACGGTCGGCATCCAGATGGGCGGCGACTTCGTCCAGTAGCAGAATGGGCGAGCGCGTGACCTGCGCGCGCGCATGGGCGAGGATCAGCCCGATCAGCAGCGCCTTCTGCTCGCCCGTCGAACATAGCGCCGCCTCCATCGCCTTTCCCCGGTGCACGACGCGGATCTCGGACCGGTGCGGCCCGGTCAGCGAGCGCCCGGCACGCCGGTCCATGGGCCGCGTCTCCGCCAGTCGCTCGCGGAATTCGGCTTCCGCGTCGTCCAGATAGGCCCCGCATTGGATCATCGCTTCGACCGTGCCGTCGATGGCAATGCCCGCCTGCGGGAATGCCGATACGTCCCGCTCCGCAATGGATTCGGCCAGTCGCTCCACCGTGTCGACCCGCGTCCGGGCAATGGCCGCGCCGCAGGCCGCCATGTCCGCTTCCAACGCGTCGTACCAGGACGCATCAGACACGCCGTCCGACAGCAGTCGATTGCGCTCCGCCCGTGCCTTTTCGTAGCGCAGGCTCGCCACGCCGTGGCTGGGTTCGAAAGCCAGCGCCAGCCGGTCGATGAACTTGCGCCGGTCGGCTTCGGGGCCTGTGAAGATCCGGTCCTGCGCAGGCGTCAGCCACTGAACGGTCAATAGTTCCGCAAGCTGCGCGGCGGTGGAGTTCGTCCGGTTGATGCGCACCACGCGGCGGCGCGGACTGTCCGGCAACTGCCCCACCGAGACGCGCGTGCCGTCGGCCAACTCCGCATTGACGCCCCAGGCGGGTGCGGTGCGGCCATCTTCGACCCGCGCCAGCGCGTCCAGCCCTGCCCCGCGCAAGCCCCGACCCGGCGACAGCAGCGATACCGCCTCCATGAGGTTCGTCTTCCCCGCCCCGTTGGAGCCGAACAGCACGACGGGGCCCGGCGACAGGTCAAGGTCAAGCCGGTCGTAGGAGCGGAAGTCGGTGAGGCGGAGGGAGGTCAGCGCGGCCATGTTAGAAGGTCGAAACGGGAGATCGAAAATGATCCCTCTTTTCCTCCCCCTTCAGGGGGAGGTGGGCGAGCGAAGCGAGGTCGGAGGGGGCTGACGCAGTGTAGCGCCCACTCCGCTTCGGCGGGGGCCCCCCCCC
>JBCCCX010000065.1:0-13882 GCA_039033275.1 Pseudomonadota bacterium
CCAGACCCCGGCAATAAATGCCGGGGACGGAGGACAGACAAGCTGGAGAAATTCGTCGGACTTACCTTGGTCAACAACCTTGGCTTTTTCGACCTACGACGAGAAAACAAACCAGCGATCGTCCCCGGCACTTGTTGCCGGGGTCTGGCGTCGTCTTGGTCCACAAGCGGTGCCTATCCTGCACGTCTCGTCTTGTGAAAATCCATTTAAGCAGGCCCCGGCAACAAGTGCCGGGGACGCCAATTTGGTGTGGTTTATCGAACGGGCTTTATTTCAATCTACCCGCAGCACGCTTCCGGCTCGGCGAGCTGTGGCGGGCCGGAGGGGCCGTGGTCGTTGCCGTAGATGGCCGACTCGCCGTGAGACTGAAAAAGCTCCCACACCACGCCTTGCGGATCCTGCGTCCAATGCTTGTCGCTTTTCGCGTAGCAGCAGGTCGCGCCCGTTTCGTCCATCGTGTCGATCCCGGCTTGGCGGAGGCCAGCATGGACCGCCGATAACCCCTCATCGTCGTCCACTTGTATGCCGAGATGGTCCACCCCGGCCCGCTTCGTCCCGCGCTGCGTGATGGACAGGTTCACGGCCGGATCGTCGAGCTGCCACTTGACGTAGTCGGGCTTGGTCACGCTCGGCTCCGCCCCGAACAGGGCGGCGTAGAAGCCGGTGGAGCGGTCCAGATCGTCGACCGCGACATGGATGTGAATGCGTTTCATGGTGTGACCTTCTCACGTTGTATTGCGGTTGGCAGCCCGTCCATCAGCCCGTCGAGCACATCCGCCCGGCCCTGGCAGCAATCGTGCATCAGGAAGGCGAGCAGTCCGCGGAGCGTGTCATACCGGGCGCGGTAGATGATGCTCCGCCCACGTCTTTCCGACGAAACCAGCTCCGCGGCGCCCAGACGGCCGAGATGGGAGGACAGGAGGTTGTGCGACACGCCGACCGCGTCCGCGATGACTCCGGCCGGCAGTCCGTCATCCCCGGCCCGCACCAGCGCGCGTACCACATCCATGCGGACGGACTGCCCGAGGGCTGTGCAGACGGTGAGCGCGAGCGACTTGTCCATGGTCGTTGACATATCGACATTTCTTGTCATGTCAACAATCGTTGAAATTACCTCAGGTCGACGGGTAGGTCCTCAGTGTTCGCCTTTCCGTCCAGATGCACCTCCACCTCGAACGGACGGCTGACACCGTTCTCGATTAGCGTGTCGTGGATCGCCTCGATGACGCGCGCGCGGGTTTCGACCACGTCGGCGCGGAAAGCCTTGGACCACCAACGACAGCGAATGGTGAGATGGCTCGCGCCCATGTCCCAGGACAGCACGTCGGGTGCGGGCTCGGCGACGACGCCGTCTGCGTTTCGCATCGCGGCCATCAACATCTCGCGCAGCGCCGGAACGCGTTCCTTGAAGCCAACGCCGAAATCGACCTCGCTGCGGCGTAGGTCGGCGTTGGTCTTCACCAGCACGGCGTCGCCGTAGACTTCGCTATTGGGGATGACGACGCGTTGCCCGTCATAGGTGCGGATCATGGTCGAACGGGTCTCGATATGTTGGACCGTGCCTTCGAAGGCTCCAACTTCGATCTGGTCGCCAGGCTCGAAAGGGCGGCGCACAAGCAGCAGGAGCCCGGCCAGCCAGTTCTGCAATATGTCCTTGAAGGCGAAACCGACAGCGACCGAGCCCAGCCCGAGCCCCGCGAATAGGTCCGCCGGCACGAGATTGGGGAAGACAAGCGTCGCGCCGAAGGCCAGCGCGCCCAGAACCAACCCCCATTTGAGCAAGCCGCCAAGCAACTGGCCGAGGTCCTCTCGGTTGCGCGCGGCCATGCGCCGCCGGACGAAAACGTCCAGACCCTTGCCCGCCAACCAAGCCAACAGGAGCAACATCAGTGCGAAGCCTAGATTGGGCAGCGCGTAGGTCAGGCCGTCGAGCCAGCTGTCCAATTTTTCCGTAAAAAGGGACGGATTTGCGTCAATCTCGCCCGTGACGTCCGGCTGCTCCGTCGTCACCTCGCCACCTTCGACTGTCGGGTCCTGCCTAAATTTCATCGGACATGAACAGGACGCGCCGCACGACGGAGCGCGAGTCGGCCGACCCGCCCAACGAGCCCGACAGCACGCCCAAACCAGCGAGGAAAGCCGACAGGCGCAGATGGTCGCCGAGCGACCGGGCGTCTTCCACCGTGGTCCAGCTTTCCATCAGCGGTTCGGGGAAGATGGTCTGGGCGAAGAAGAACATAAGCCCGCCAAACAACAGGAACATGGCCAGCAAGGTCAGGAACAGGGTGATCATGGTCGCCGCCGAAGTCACGATGGTGCTTTCCATGACGCGCCCGTCGCGGGCCGAGACGGGGGCGAAAGAGAAGGCGCGATAGAGCACGAAGGTGCCGATGGCGAAACTTATCAGCGTTAACCCAGCCACCTGGGCGGTGCTGGCCATGGCGGCATAGTCCCAGATCTCGGCCCCGAACAGCAGCAGCGCGATAACGGAGAAGGCGGTCGCCAGCATGGTCGGCATCCGACCGACCAGCTTGATCGGGTTGGCCCGCCAGACAGCCCGCAGGATGGACGGCATGCGGCGCGTTAGCGTGGACAGGGCAAAGCCGAACTTGCCGTTCTTGGTGCTTTGGTCGAACGCTTCGCGCGGCAGGGTTTCGCGGATATCGTCCAGTTGAGCCGCGGTGAAGTCCGTCATGCGGTCCAGCGTCTCCACGCCCTCGATCCGAGCCATGACGTTGTTGGGATCGTCGGAATGTCTGAGGTTGAGCAAGTGCCCGAAAGCGTGGATCAGGACCGTCGCGAGCCGTTCCTTGGCCCGGTCCGTGTCGCGCGCCTCGCCCCAGAAATCCGGGTTAAGACGGCGCGTCGTGACCAAGGCGATGTTGGTTACCCGCGACGGCAGGGCGAGCGTATAGCTGGTCTTTGAGGGCGACAGGTCCACATCCGTTACAATGATGAGAAAGGCGAGCCCGCGTTCCGCTTTTTCTGCCAGGCCCAGCTGCACGAAGTCGAGCGCATTGTAGCCGCCCCCTTCCGGCACAAGATGCGGCGTGGAGAAGGTGGAGGTCTCGACGGAAAGGTCCGGCAGCTGGTCGGCGATATCCCGTGAAAAACGCCGGAGCGCACCGTCCACCAGTTCGGCGAATCCCTTCGGATCACCCTCCCCCAACTGAGCCCGCATGACGCCGACGCGGTAGCGCGCCGCGGATGGTTGGGTCTCGTCCATGTGAACTCCGGCAAAATCTGTCGGAGCAACGGGCGGGCGGGCAAGCGGGTTCCCTGCGGCCCCCGATCCGCCAGCCATTATCGAAGCTGAACCGGACCCGACGGCAAGGCGAAGAAAAGAGGATCCGTCCCCGGCATTTATTGCCGGGATCTGGCTGAAGTGAAGTTCACAAGACGAGACCTGCTATTTGCCATCTGCTTGTGGACCCAGACGACAACAAACCTCGGCAATAAATGCCGGGGACGAGAATGATTTCTTCCCACTACTCCAACAGCTCCACCTCAGCCCTTTTCATCGCCTTGAAATCTTTCGAGCGCGTTATGTCGGAGCGCAAGTCGGAGACGATCGCGTCTTAGGGAGAAAGACTTCAAGTAAAATTTTGGTGGTCATCGCTGGGATAGATCAACGTAACCGTTTTTCACGTTTTTGAACGGACGGCAGACTGCCAACGCGGGTTCGGGCGTGGCGAAGTCACAAAGAGTTAAAAGGACCCGTCCCCGGCATTTATTGCCAGGGTCTGTTATCGTCCAGGTTCACAAGCAGCTAGCATCCGGCATATCTCGTCTTGTGAGCTCCGATGAGACTAGACCCCGGCAATAAATGCCGGGGACGCGCATGTTTCTACGTCTACCGCTCCGGCAGCTCCACCTCGCCCTCTTTCACAGCCTTGTAGTACTTCCAGCTCGTCACGTTGGAGCGGGGGTCCGACACGGGCGGCGGGGCGGTGTATTCGGGGTAGTGCATCGCGATTTCGGACTTCATCCGGTCGGACAGATCGTCGAAGTCGGCCAGCTTGCGCCCGGCCGTGTGCATGTAGATCAGCCCGTCGCGGCCGTTCATGCGCATCCAGGGCAGCCAGTCGCTCATGCGCGCCCAGCCCACGGCCACGTCGGTCGTGTCTTCGGAGGTGTCGGTCAACTCGTCCGTGCGGCCGAGAAAGTTGAACATCTCGGTCGCATGATAGGTACCGCCGATCTCGGCCTGGTAGTCGCTCGCCAGCGGGTTGGAGTACCAGAGCGGGAAGGTCGAGTTCATCTGGAACCGGTCGCCCAGCACGTCGCCGGAGAAGGTGATCGGATTGCCGTCCCGGCCCGTGACGTAGGAGGTGAAATTCACCGGATCGTTGGCGACATGCATCACCTCGACCTCTTCGTCGGTCCAAGGATTGGTCCACGTCTTGAGCACTTCGCCCGTATCCGGGTCGAGGTAGAGCAGGATTTCCCGGCTCACCAGCTTGTAGCCGAAACCGCGGTCGGCATCGTTCACCGTGCCGCACTGGCGGATGTTCATGCCCTCCACGTCGAAGAGGTTCCTGTCGCGTTCGCCGGTGCGGCGGGAGTAGGCCTTTCCGAACCAATAATAGGTCACGGGCTTTTCATCGATAAGAGAGCATTGCACCTTGCGCGCCGCCATCAGCGCGCCTTCCGGGCTGTCGAGGTCGATCTTCCCGTCCTTGAGCGCACCTTCGGGGAAGGTCATGCCCTGTGCGGAGGCAACGCCGCCAAACGCCAGGGCGGCAGCGGCCACCAGCAATAGTTTTTTCATGTCATTCTCCACTTCCGGTTTCGAGGTTAACGCTAGGGGTGACAGCGGCCCCTCCGGCCGTGCAACTGACCTGGAGCCAGCGCGTGTTGATGCCAAGTCGTTCGGCATCGGGCGAGGCCCAGGTGTAGCTTTCCGCTTCGGCCTCGTCACCGCGGTGGGCGTAGAGCACAAAGGAGTCCCGATTGGCCCCCGCAGGCCAGCGCACATTGCGAAGACGGAAACCTACGCGCGGATGATCGGACGTTGCCTCCAACCAGACACGACCCCCTTGGTCGTGCGTCTTCAGATCGGTGTACAGTTCGTAGGTCCCGTCCGCCTTGCGCGGCATTGCCCAGCAGGTGAAGGGACGGGCGCGCAGGAGATGTATTGGCGGGCCGCCCCAGTCGAGCACCATACCGTCCGGCGCGACCGTGAACGGGCCGTCGCAGCCCTCCCCATGGAAGCTGTCGAACTCGCGCGTCATGACGCGTTCGCAGTCGGCACGCCCCCCGCGGATAGCCACGGCACGGATGGTGCCGTCCTCCACGCGGAAGTCGTGCCGCGCCTCCACCCGGCGGCCGTCTTCATAGCTCAGAACGGACAGAAACTGGTCGCCCGCGCGCCGCATGGTCAGCTCCACGCGCGGCGCGTGCTCGGCTTCAGGCAGGCCTAAATTGTCCTGGAAATAGACTTGCTCCTCATTGGTGTAGACGCCGGGCAGCAGACGCTTGAACTCGCGCAGGTCCCGCTCCGCGATGCGCGAGTTCGGGTCCTGGTTTTGCGCGAATCCGGAGGCTGATGGGGCGCATAGGAGCAGCCCGAGAAGAAGTGCTCGCATCATAGGGCTGGCGCCTCCACCAATAGAACCTGAACGTCCGCCAGGCCTTCGCGCAGCGGGCGAGCTTTGGAATAGTCTTCGGAATTCCAGAATCGTAGGGCCGCCTCGCGGTCGGGCCATTCGGATATGGCCACGGACGCACCGTCGCCGAAGCCACCCTCCAGCGCCTGCGCACCGGGGGCGCGGAGCACGTAGCGCCCGCCGAACCGCTCTACCAGCGGCGCGGTGGCCTTGGCGTAACCCTGCAGGAACGCGTCCCTGTGGCGGATCTTGGCGGTGATGATCATGTAGCAGCGCGTATCGCTCATCCGTTCCCCATATCCCGGACGGCGTTCTCGATTTCGGCCGCCATATCGTCCCCATGCGCTTCGAACACGGGGGCTGTCACGTCAATGCGCTGCGTCAAAGGCGCGCCCATCGCGGCGGCGGCCCGACGGGTCGGCTCTTGCAGGGTCGACGCGGTGGCGATGAGGCGTACCGAACAGGGCAGGCCGGTCAACTGATCCGGATCGTAGGCGAAGGCTGCATGGAAGGCGGCGTTGCGCGGACTGTCGTCGAACTTGGCGGCATAGTCGCGGCGCGTCGCGGGATCGAAGAACGGCACGTCGATCATCACGATCCCGGCTACATCGATCCGGCGGGACAACTCGGCGGCCACTAGATTGCCCGTATGGAAGCCGACCAGCCAAGGCCGCCGCGGCAGGTGCGGGGCAAGCGCATCGGCATAGGCCGGAATGGACGGGGATGGGATGGCGGCCGATCCGCCATAGCCCGGATAGTCCACCTGCACGGCCATCATGGCGCCAAGATGCGGCAATAAGGGATCGTAGAACGACCCGTCATGCGGCGCGGGAGGCAACAGCACAAGCGCCTCGCCCCGTCCTGTCACCACCAGCCTGACCGAACCATCCATGTTCATATGGCAATCCCGGCGCGGCCCAGCGCGGCGCGGTAGTGGCGCAGGGTCCAGGGCACCATCAGCATGACCGGCAGGCCGAACACGATCGGGTAGATCGCCATGGCCGAGCGCAGGCTCTCGCCCGCGAAGAATGCGTCGTTGATCCAGCCGATCAGCGGGGGGCTGAGTGCGCCACCGATGAAGCTGATGAAGAAATAGTAGACCGCCACCACGACGCCCCGCACGTCGCCCGGCACGATGGCCAGTAGCGCGTTGACGCCGGTCGCGCTGACCAGGCCGATGCCCACCGTCGTCACGCAGAATAGGGCGAACGCCATCCAGCCTGTCGGCAGGAGCGGTGCGGCCACGGCCGATGGTATCATAATGAATAGGCCGAGTACGGCGAGTTTAAGGGGCGCGGTCGCGTCGCCTGCGCTCACCCGGCGGTCCGATAGGCGTCCTGCGACAATGTAGGTCAGCGGGCTGATGGCGAGGATGGAAAGCCCGTTATAGAGCGCATAGTCGGACGTGTCCCAGCCCCAGGTCCGGCTGAACAGTGCCGCGTTGAAGAACTGGCCGTAGGCCACGGCCACCATGCACATGAAGATCGGCAAGAAGGTGAAGAAGGCCGCCGCGTTGGCCCCGATCCAGGAGAACGCATCGCCCAGCGAGGCGCCTTCGCGCGGGCTGCTCTCGATGCGGGGCGGTTCGCGCAGGAACAGGAAGGCGACCGCAATCAGCAATCCCGGCGCGCCGACCACGATGAAGATGAATTGCCACGTTTCCACCGTGCCGATCACCGGCAGCGAGACCTCGCCAACCGTGCGCGCCCATTTCAGCACGGCCGAAGACAGCAGGTTCGCGAGCGCCGCGCCGATCACCAGCGCCATGGAGTAGACGGCGATCGGCAGGCCGCGCCGCTCCTTGGGGAAGCTGTCGCCGATCATGGAGAAGGCGGCCGGGCTCAGCACCGCTTCGCCGACGCCGACCGTGGCGCGCGCGATGAACAAGGTGACGAAGGTCTTGGCCGTGCCGGTCCAGACGGTCGCCACCGACCAGACCGTGATGCCGATAGCGACGAGCTTGGTGCGGTTGGCCCTGTCCACCAGAAAGCCCAGCGGCAGGGCGGCGAGCGCGTAGATCCAGGTGAAGGCCGAAGACAGGAAGCCCATCTGCGTATCCGACGCGCCCGTGCTGGCCTTGATCGGATCGATCAGAAGACCGAGAATGTACCGGTCCAGGAAGCTTGAAATGTAGGCCACGGTAAGGAAAGCCACGAGCGTCCACGCATATTTGTTGGACGGATAGGTGTCGGCCCCCGCTCTTTCCGCTCCGCTGATCACTGCACTCATATTGCCTCGCTTTCAGGGGCCGGCTGGGTGATTAGATAGACCACGACGAGATTGCCGTCGAAATCGACGATCCCGACCTCCCGCCCTTTCCGGCCGTCCTTCGTGATCAGATGGTCCTCCGGATAGACCGTCAATCCCAAAGCCTTGGACTGTTCGACTACGCGGTCGATCTCGGGGATTTCCAAGATGATCGCGCTGTGCCGGGGCGCGGGCGCGGGCCGCATATGCGGGTTCTCCGTCAGCGCCATGACGTTCTTCTGACCACCCGCACTTAGCACGCAGAACCGCATGGGCGCTCGCGGCAACTCGAACACGTCGTAGGAATAGCTGTCCGGGTCGCTGTCCTTGATGAACGCCACGTCGAAGCCGAGCACGTCGCGGTAGAAGGAGAGCGCCCGGTCGAGGTCTGCCACGACGTGGTTGGCGCGCTGGAAACGGAGGGGTGGTTTGGTCATGGGACCTTCCCTGCCGAGGGGTTCGGCCCCCTCCGACCTTGCGCTACGCGCCGCGGCCACCTCCCCCTGCCCGGGGGAGGAAAGAGGTTGTGACCGCTTTTCATTTCCTCCCCCGGGCAGGGGGAGGTGCCGAACGCAGTGAGGCGGAGGGGGCCGGACCTGTCGGTCAAAGCAATCCCCTCTCTTTCAAGTGAGCATCGATATCGTCTAGCACGCTATCGAGTTCATTTCGGATCATAGAGTTCCAGTATCTCAAGACCTTATACCCTTGCGCTTCAAGCCACCGATCCCGAGTTTCATCATACTGCATTTGATCATCTTCGCCGTGATGGTTGCCATCGATTTCGACGATCAAATCCGCTTTCCGGCACAAAAAGTCGGCTACATATATACCGACTGGGACTTGCCTGCGGAACGCAACCCCATTTGTTCTGTAAGCTTTAAGACGAGACCACAAAATGGCTTCCTCTTCCGTCAGGTTTTTGCGCAGAGTCCGCGCACGAGCCTTGCGATCCACGTCCAAAGCACTCCCGCGCGTCCTCACCCCGCCACCCGCACGCACCGCGTGCCCACATTCGTCCCTTCATACACCCCGATCAGCGCCTCGGGCATGCGTTCGAAACCGTCTAGTTCGTCCACGAGCGGCGTCAGGACACCTTGGCGGATCATGTCGGACAGTTCGTGCACCGTTTCCTCGAACCGGTAGAGGTGGTTGTAGACGAAATAGCCGCGCATATCGGCTTCGGCGCGGCGCAAGCGGGTGTAGTTGGTCAGGCCGAACGGCTCGGGGCGGCCATATTCGCTGATGGAGCCGCAGAGCAGGACGCGCGCGCCCATGGCGAGGCGGTCGAGCGCAGCCATCAAGATCTCGCCCCCGACATTGTCGTAATAGATGTCCAGCCCGTCAGGCGCATGCCGGTCGATGGCCGCGCCCACATCTTCGTTCTTGTAGTCGATCACCGCTTCGGCGCCGAGTTTCCGTACCACCGCGCATTTGTCCGGTCCGCCCGCCAGGCCGATCACGCGCAGCCCGTCCGCCTTGGCCAGCTGCACGATCATGTGACCGACGCCGCCCGCCGCGCCGCTGACCAGCAGCGTCTCGCCGGCCTTGGGTTCGCACCGATAACGCCAGGATGTGTAGGCCGTCAGCCCTGTCATGGACAGGATTCGCACGGCGAGCGCGTATGACAAGTCGTGTTCCGTCACGGGCAGGAAGCGTTCGCCCGGCGTCATCCGGCTGACCTTGTGCGTCTGCCAGCCGAGCTGGCCCTGCACCACGTCGCCGACCGAATAGTCGGGATGGCGGCTCTCGATCACGCGGGCCACGCCGCGGCCATGGATGGTGTCGCCGATCGCCAGAGGCGCTTCGCCCGTGACGATTCCGGTCTTCGACGCATCCATCATGTACATGCGCATGACCGGCGCAATGCCGAGATAGAGCGTTTCAAGCAGCACCTCGCCCTCGCCCACTTCCGGGATCGGCTCCTCCTTGAGCAGGAAATCGCCCGGCTTGGGCTTGCCGACCGGGCGCTGCGCCACGCCCCAGGCCTGTCTGGTCATCGGTCTCATGTCAGGAGGCCGGATCAATGCGGGTCACCTGGTTGCATTCGAAGAAATGGCCGTCATCGTCCCAGAGGTTCGTGGACAGAAAGTGCTTTGTTTCGCTCTTCGCCCCGGTCGTGGACCATTCGCGGGGGAGCCCCCGCAAGTGGAAGCCATGCTCCAACGCGCGGTCGTATATGCCTTGTGCGTCGTCCGAGACGACCACAAAGACCGGCTTGCCGTAGCCCAGATCGAACGTCACCTCCGGCACCTCAACCGGCGGATCAGCAAACTCCATCAAGCCAATCATGCCGATTTCGTCATGCTGGAACTTCACGATGCAAAGGCGCAGTTCGTCGCCTTTCTTACCGATGGGCAACCCCTCGCCCGACAAGGTGAAGGGTGTATCGAACCAAATATCTGCGCGCAGCACGTCGCGGTAGAAAGTCAGCGCGCGGTCCATGTCGCGCACCATCAACGTGGTGCGCTTGACGTAGCTACTCATGTCCATGCCTCCCAATGAAAAGGATGATCAGGCCCACGGCCCAGCTGCCCCATTTCTCGATCACATCCGCGCCGGGTCCGTCGAAACTGTAGGCGGTCACGGCGATGGCGAAGCCTACGATGACGGCCAGCAGCACGGCGCCTCCCCTCACCTGCCAGCCCAGGCAGCGCGTCAGGATGGCCGGGCCGAACGCCGCGCCCAGCGCGACCCAGGAAAACAGCACGCGGGTGAAAATGTCCTTGGGCGCATAAAGAGTCAGCATCACGGCGAAGACGGCGACCGCCACCATGGCCAGGCGGCCCATCAGCAACGCCCGCCCCGGCGTTGCCCAGCGCAGCCCGCTATCATGCGAGACAGCCGAAGCCGCCGCCAACAGCAGCGAGTCCACCGTGGACATGACGGCAGACAGCACGGCGGCGATGACGACGCCGGCCACGACCGCCGGAAGATATTCCCGCGCGGCGGCGAAGAACAGGCTTTCCCCGCCCGTGTCGAGCTGCATCGCCCGGCCCGTCAAGGCCAGAACCACCAGCCCGCTATAGATCAGCACGCCCCAGCCGACCGTGATGGCCGCGCCGCGAAGGCGCTCCCTCTGAGAACGCACCGCCATGATCCGGTTGAGCAATTGCGGCTGGCCCAGCGCGCCCAGCCCTGTGCCGAGCAGCCCCATGGCGAGGCCGATCCCCGCCATTCCGGCCGCGCCGCCTGACAGGCTGAAATAGCGAGGCGGTGCCGTTTCCGAGAGTTGCAAAGCCACACTGCCGATCCCGCCAGCCGCCATCAGTGCGGCCACCGGCACAATCAGGCAGGCCACAACCATCACGCCCGCCTGCAACGCGTCCGTGATGGACGCGGCGAGGAATCCGCCCAAGAGGCAATAGACCAGGATCACGGCCGCGCCGAGCAGGATGGCTTCCGCCGCGCTTATGCCGAAGACTTCGGTCAGCGCGTTGCCGGCGGCCTGGAACTGGCTGGAAATGTAGAAAATGAAGCAGAACAGGATCAGTCCGGCCGCGACCGCGCCGATGGTGCGAGACCAGCGGCCCGCGTCTGCCACAAGAAAGTCCACCACCGTGATGTGCCCGCGCTCGCGCGTCTCCGCATTGAGTTTCGGCCCCATAACCAGCCAGGTCAGCAGGTAGCCGCCGAAAATGCCCGGCACGAGCCAGATCGCCACCAAACCTTGCGTGAAGACCATTCCCGTAAAACCCAGCAGGACCCAGGCGGACGAGGTGGAGGCGGCGTAGGACAGGCCCGCCGTCCAAGGCCCGAGCGTCTGCCCGGCCAGGAAGAAGTCGCCCTCGCTATCGACACGCCGGCTCGCCCAGAACCCGATACCGAGCAGCAACACCTTGTAGGCGACCAGTGTCGCGATGATGATCCCGTTCCCCTCCATACCGATTCCTCCTAGGGCGGAGGCTAGACGGCCGTTTGATGGAAGTCAGGCCTGCAAGCACCTGTCCCCGGCATTTATTGCCGGGGCCTCTCAATGCCTTGTCCCATTTACGATGGAGGCCCCGGCAATAAATGCCGGGGACGAACAGTAGAATGACCAAAGCCAAACGCGTCCCCCGACTCACCCAGCACACCTGGCTGGTGACATGTATAGACGGGCCTGACACGCCGCCGCTTCGCAACGAACATCTGTTCGGCCATCTGGACCATATCGAGGCCAACAACGCGGACTACCGCGTGGCCGGCCCGATCCGGGAAACGCCCGACGGGCCGATCATCGGCAGTGTCTTCCTCATTCCAGCGGACAGTGCCGAAGACGCAGTGAGCAAGATGCAGGGCGATCCCTACATCGCGTCGGGCATGTACGCGTCCGTCACCGCCGTCCACTTCGCGCCCGCCTGCGGCGAATGGATGGGCGGCGTGATCTGGGACCAGGACGAGATCAGGGCGAACATGGAGAAGTATACCTAGTGGGTCCCGCATGCCGCTGAACCGGTCGGCTCCACAGGACTTACAGGGGTCAAGGCTAGACAGGAATGAACGTCTCCTTCTCCCGTCCCCGGCATTTATTGCCGGGGTCTGCTGTTGGTTGAACCCACAAGATGATGGCAGATTCGCACCCCTCCTCTTGTGAGCGTCAACGATACCAGACCCCGGCAACAAATGCCGGGGACGGAGATGTTGGAATAGGCCGGACCTGAGCTCTTTTCAGATCAAGCCCAGTCCAATGAGCATATCAATCACCTCACCCTGACGCCGTCTATAGAAATCCTTGCCAGGCGCTTTGTGACCCTCACCCAGCGATCCGCTTGAATGGGCGGTCATCTGGGCGAACATCTTCGCGTAGAGCGCCGCGGGCTGTCGGGCGAGCATGTTGTCCATGCTGATGCGGGCGCGACGGTCGCGCAGCGCCCTGATGTCCACGTCGGCACAGGCCGTGATCGTCTCGCCCGTCGGCACTTCGGCGAGGATGATGCCGCGGTCGTCAACGATCTGGCTCCGGCCGTCAGTGCTTTCGGGCGTCAGGGCCGTGCCCGTAATCGCGGCACTATTTGCGCTGATCACGTAGCACTGGTTTTCCTGCGCCCGGGCCAGTTTGGCGACGTTCTTGTAAGTCATTAGTGTGGAGGACGCCTCGGATGTCGGATGGAGGATGACTTCGGCCCCGTTCATGGCGAGGATACGCGAGATTTCAGGATAGCGGATCTCCTCGCTCGCCAGCGCGGCCAAACGCCCCAGCGGCGTCTCGACGACCGGAAACCACGTTTCCAGCGGGTAATGCTCCAGATAGGCGTCCATAACGTCATACGGCGACGGCGCGTACATGCTGATCAAGCGGCGATAGCGCAGCACGATGTCGCCCGACGGTGCGGTGATAGTGCTGGCCTGAAAATATAGTTCCGGGAAATGCGGGTCGGTCTCGTAGAGGTTGGTCCCGATATACATGCCGCTCTTTTGCGCCATCTCGCCGATCCGTTCATAGATCGCGCCGTCCATCTCCACGCAGGCCTTCTCCCGCCACTCGGCCGCGCTTTCCCCGGCCGGAAAACCGGTCAGGAAATATTCCGGGAGGCAGACGAGCTTCAGAGAGTCGCCGTGAAAAGCCCGCGCGCTCATCAGCTGGCCCAGTATGCGCAAGAGGCTGCCCTGCATGATCTCGCGCGCCTCTGCCCGGCCGGTCGCCCGGTTCACGGCGGCGCATTCGGTCTGCAGGGCGAGGGCTTTGTAGAGTTCCATGCGGGCGTTCTTAGCGACGGCGGTTTGGCGGATTTTGCGATGCGTCATAGGACGGCGGCGCACCCGCCATAGGACGAGCCCATGAGTGACACCAAACGAATCCTGTCCGTCGTCAATCCGCGCACGGGGCAGCCCGACTACGAGATCGAGGCCGCGAGCCCGCAGCAGGTCGCATCGGAAGCGCGCCGCCTGAGAGCTGCACAGCCTGGGTGGCAGGCGCGCGGCATGGCCGGGCGGTCGGCTGCGCTGAACGGACTGGCGGACGCGCTGGAGCGCCACCGGGACGCGGTCGCGCGTGCGCTTGAGATCGACACGGGACGCCGCCGGCTGGCGCGGTCGGAGGTGGACGG
>JBCCCX010000066.1:0-13845 GCA_039033275.1 Pseudomonadota bacterium
CGCAAAGAAAAACCCGCCTGCGAGGGCGGGTTTGAATCTCCGGCGGTTGCGAGACGCTCAGGAAGCGGCTTCGCCGGTCGCGGCGAGACTAGCGGCCACGCCCTTTTTTAGCTTCTTGGCCATGGGCGTCAGCTTGTGATTCTTGGTGCCCATCAGGAAACCGTCCAGGCCGCCCTTGAAGTCCACCGTGCGCAGCGTCTTGGCCGCGATGCGCATGCGGTAGTCCTGGCCCAGCGCCTGGCTGCGCAGCGTGACGTTGCAGAGGTTCACCTCGAAACGGCGTTTCGTCTTGATGTTGGAGTGGGACACATTGTGGCCGCTCATCGGGCCGGTGCCCAAAAGGTCGCAGGTGCGGGACATGGTCTATGCCTCAGTAAGAAAGGTCGTGACGTCGGTTTTAACGAAAAAGGCCCGCAAGGGCGGGCTGTTCAGCGGCGGCACTTAAGCGGCATGCCCGGCCGCGTCAAGGCCTCGCGGCAGGAGCCGACACAGGCCGCAAAGCGCGCGGACAAGCGGCAGTCTGACCCATTCTTAATGCGGACCGCCCCGGTCGTTCATGTGCGGCGCAGCCTTCATCCCCTAAAGGAATACCATGAAACGTCTCGCCCTCTCAGCCGCCGCCTTGCTGGCGAGCGCCGCCGCGCTGGCGCAGGAAGCCGGCCCGGCGAACGTCGTCGAGGCGCCGCTGAACGTCATCCAGGAAGGGCGGCACATGCCCGTGCTGAACGCGCAGACCTTCGGCGACGACCCTTACATCGTGCCGCCCGCCCCGGCCCGGTCGACGCAGTTCGCCTTCACGCTGAAAGGCTACGTGTTCGGCCTGCGCCTGATCCGGGTCGGCTATCTCGGCTACGAGGCGGGCGAAACATATGCGGCCTATACGGATCTGAAGACATCAGGACTGGGCGCATTGCTGAAGAAACTGGACATCTGGGCGGTGACACGCGGTCGCATTCTGCCGGACGGGCGGCTGCGTCCGGATTTCCACGTCCAGCAGAATACGGACAAAAAGAACCGGCGCGTCGAGATGAACTATGACGACGCGGCGCGCCTGGTGGACGTCCGGATCGTGCCGCCCCTGGGCAGCCAAGGCGTGCCGCCCGCCACGCCGAAGGAGCGATTCGAGGCGCTCGATACTGTCTCCATCCTGCTCCACATGGCGCGACGCGGGCGCGGCGATGCGGACGCACTCTGTGCGGGATCGGTCCCGGTCTTCGATTCCAAGCAGCGCTACGACCTGCGGCTGAAGCCGGTCGGCACGGCCCGGGTCAAGTTTCTCGGCGACAAGGACGAGACGGTCCACTGCCACGCCTACTACGAGCCCGTGTCCGGCTTCGACCCGGAGGACCTGCCGGACGCCGAGGAAGCCGGCACGCCCGTGGATGTCTATTTCCGCTACGTGCCGGAAGTGGACATGCATGTGCCCGTTCGGTTCACATACAAGATCAGCGGCTTCACAGCCGTCATCAAAATGACCGACATGCTTTTGATCGCACCCGACGGCACGGTCGTCCGCGAAGGTTAAGGCTTTGCCAGCAGCGCAGCCACAGCGGCTTGTGCACGCGGGTCGAACCCGGCGGAAAAATGCGTCGCCTCGGGCAGCTCCAGATAGGTCGCGCGCGGCAGGGCGTCTGCCAATTCGCGCGACAGGGACACGGGCAGAACCCGGTCGCGGCCCGCGCCGAGGATCAGCACCGGCGCGTCCACGCCGGCCAGCGCGTCCGGAATGTCGAAACGCGACAAGGCCGCGTCATAGGTCACGCGCAGGGGAAGCCCGGACGGCGTCCAAGTACGCGCCACCGCGCCAACACTCGGCGCCGTCGTCTCCAGCACGACCGCCGCGACCTTCCGCGTGCGCGCCGCCAAATTGGCGCAAACGAAGCCGCCCAGCGAATGGCCCCAATAGACGATCGGGCGCGATCCGGCCTGCGCTTCGATCCACGGCACGAAGTCTCCGACGACGCGTTCCAGCGCGTCCGCCCCCGGCTTACCGCCACTGTCGCCATAGCCCGGATAGTCCCACAGCAGCACCTGCCCGAACGGCAGGATCTTGGCGGCATAGTCCGCGCCCTGCTCGTACCGGTCCGACGCGTTGCCGAAGCAAGACACGATCAGCGGGCCTTCACTAGGCCCCACAGTCGTGAGCGCGATGTCCAGCCCGCCGAACGCGATGCGGTCGTGGCGGACATCGCTCAGCGCCTCCTGCCCGCGAATGGAGAGTACGTCCCGGTCCGGCCTCTGTACGGGCATGAACACGACACTATCGTCAATATGCAGGCCACGCCAAAGCAGTCCGCCCGCCAGGATCAGGACGAAGAGCAGCATCACGTTCACGACGATGAGGAAACGGCGCATGGCGCGGACTCTAGCACGAGAGGGTGAGCGAAAGGTGATCGGGCGAAATCCCGTGCCGCCATAGGCTGGCGTGACCAAGCGCCGCTTGCCTTTCGCGCGCCGTCCCCCATCTTCGCCCCATGGCCTTCCAGCCGATTCTCAAGGGCATTCTCGGCCCCACCAATACCGGCAAGACGCATTATGCAGTGGAGCGGATGCTCGGACGGTCGTCGGGCGTCATCGGCCTGCCGCTGCGCCTGCTGGCGCGGGAGGTCTATGACCGGGTGGCCGCGCGCGTGGGTGCTAATTCCGTCGCGCTGGTCACGGGCGAAGAGAAGATCTTGCCCCGCCACGCGCGCTACTATGTCTGCACGGTGGAAGCGATGCCCATGGAGCGCCGCTTCGCCTTCCTCGCCGT
Organism: Pseudomonadota bacterium; assembly: GCA_039033275.1. GTDB lineage: Bacteria > Pseudomonadota > Alphaproteobacteria > Caulobacterales > Maricaulaceae > Litorimonas. Next base: position 2,753 of record JBCCCX010000066.1, read on the forward strand.
GGACGAAGTGCAGCTCATGGCCAACCATGAGCGCGGCCATGTCTTCACGGACCGTGTGCTCAACGCGCGCGGCTATGAGGAAACGCTGTTCCTCGGTGCGGAAACGGCCCGCGACGTGCTGCGCACGCTGGTGCCGGACATTCAGTTCGACCGGCGCGAACGCTATTCAGAGCTGACCTATGCCGGGGCAACCAAGCTCAACCGCCTGCCCAAACGCTCCGTCGTCGTCGCCTTTTCCGCCAAGCAGGTCTATGCGCTGGCCGAAGCGATCCGCCGCCTGCGCGGCGGCGCGGCCGTGGTGATGGGCGGGCTGTCCCCGCGCACGCGAAACGCCCAGGCCGAGCTGTTCCAGAGCGGAGAGGTGGATTTCCTGGTCGCGACCGATGCGGTCGGCATGGGCCTGAATCTCGACACGCACCATGTCGCGTTCGCGTCCCTGTCCAAATATGACGGGCGGAGGCGGCGCTACCTGACGCCCATGGAGGCCGGGCAGATTGCGGGCCGGGCCGGACGTTTCCGCCAGGCTGGCACATTCGGCACGACGGCCGACTGTCCGGAGATGGACGAGGAGCTGGTCGAGCGGATCGTCGGCCACCAGTTCGAAATGCTCAACTACGCCGAATGGCGCAATTCCGATCTTGACTTCGCCTCGCTCGCCGCGCTCGTGGACAGCCTGCACGCACCGCGGCCGACCAAGCGCCTGCGCCGCATCAAGGGCGCAGAGGACGAGCTGTCGCTGGAGCGCATGATGGCGATTCCGGAGATCGCAAACGGCGTGCATCTGCCCGTGCAGGTGCGCCAGCTCTGGGACGTGTGCTGCGTGCCGGACTTTCGCAACCTGACCATCGACGCGCATGTACGTCTATTGCAGGATATCTACCGGACGCTGGTCGGCGGGGGCGGGAAGCTGTCCAACGACTTCATGGCGCGCAAGATCGGGCGGTGCGACGACACGTCAGGCGACGTGGACGCCTTGTCCGCGCGGCTTGCGAACATCCGCACTTGGACCTATTGCGCGGCTAAATCCAGCTGGATGCACGACACGGAGCATTGGGCGGGCGAGGCACGCGCGGTTGAGGACCGGCTGTCGGACGCGCTGCATGAGGGCCTGATCGCCCGTTTCGTCGACCGTCGCACCTCCACGCTTTTGAAAGGCATAGGTTCGGGAACACCCATGGACGCTTCCATCAAGGACGACGGGTCCGTCTTCGTCGACGGCCATCTCATCGGACACCTTAACGGCTTGTCCTTTACGCGGGACGCCAATGCGTCTGACCTGGAGGCCAAGGCGCTGGAAGCCGCCGCCGTACAGGCCGTGACGCCCGAAGTGGACAGACGCCTGACATCGCTGTCGTCGGGTCAGCACGCCATCTTCACCCTGTCGGACACGGGCGAGATCATGTGGGGCGGCATGGCGGTCGGACGCATCGCCAAATCCGGCTCCGTCTTCTCGCCGGACGTGGAAGTCATTGGCGGAGAACTAGGCAATCCGGCTTTACGCCAACTAGCCGAGGACCGTATGCGCGAATATCTGCGCTCCGAGGTCGAAACCCATCTCGCGCCGCTGAAGAAGCTCAAGGAATTGCAGGAGCGGCCCGACGCGCTGCCCGGCTCCAAAGGTTTCGCTTACACGCTGCTGGAGAATCACGGCGCGCTCGACCGGCGCCAGCACGGAAAGGTCGTGCGCGACTTGGGCCAGGAGGAGCGGCGCGACCTGCGCAGCGCCGGCGTCGTGTTCGGCCAGTACAATGTCTACATGCCGGAGCTGATGAAGCCGAAGCCGGCACGCCTGCTGTCGTTGCTCGTTGCCTACGGCGCGGGCGGGGACCGCAAGCCTTTCATCCCGTTCGCGGGCGTGACGTCGATCCCCAATGACGGCGATCTGAAATCGGACGACTTCGCACCCGCTGCATTGTCACTGGCAGGGTACAAGGCAGTGGGACCGCGCATCGTGCGCTTCGACATTCTCAACCGCCTGGCGACGCAGATCCGCGACGCACAGGGCCAGTTCGAGACCGTTGCCGCCGAAAAGCCAAAGCGACCCACCTTCCAGATTATGAACGAGATGCTGGCGATCCTCGGCGCTTCGCTCGAAGAAACACGCGGCGTTCTCGAAGCGCTGGGCTTCCAGCCCTTCACGGCGGACGCACCGCTGGAGAAGGAAGCCGCCGCGAAGACGCCTCCCCCGGACATGCCCAGGAACGAAGAATCGGGTGTGGAAGCAGTTTCCTCTGACATGTCGGCAACCTCGCCGGCATCGCCCGAGCAAGCCTCACAGGAGGCAAGCGTCCCCGAAGGCGGTGTTCCAGAAGCCGCCGCTACACCGGCAACGGATGCCACCGTCCCCACTGATGCCGTTCCAGCACCGGAGCAGAGCCAGGCCAAGGCGCAGCCCGCACCCAAGCGTGGCCGTGATCGACAACGCACGTCCCTGACCCTGCATGTCCCGCGCGAACAGCTGGAAGACGGCACATCGCGCGACGTGCCCAGCCTCGAATACTGGACCCTGCCCGCCCGCAAGCCTCGCGGCGGGCGTCCGGGACAGAAAGGCGGTGCGCGCAAAGGCGGCCGCGCGAACCAGAAATACCGCAAACCTCAAGGCCAGAAAGGCAAGAGCGACCGGGGCGGGTCCGACTACTCGGCCGGAAAGGCCCCGCGTCCGCGCAAAAGCCTGGAGAACTCGCCTTTCGCCGCGCTGGCCGCACTCAAAACGAACGACAAGACCGGCGGGGACGCCTCCTGAGCGAAATGCCCGCAGAGACTTGCCGCCTGGACGTCTGGCTATTCCGCACGCGCCTTTGCAAGACGCGGGGCGAAGCGCAGGCGATCATCGCGAAAAAGAAGCTCCGCCTGACACGGACCGGTGAAACCGCGCGTGTGACCAAGCCGCACTTCCTCATCCGGCCGGGCGACCGGGTCAGCTTCATGCGGCACAGACAGCTCATTGAGGTGGAAATGCTCGCGCCCGGAACGCGGCGGGGTCCGGCGACGGAGGCCCGCTCACTCTATCTTGACCTGACCAAGCCCGATACGGCGCATACGTCCGGTTGACACATTTCCAAGCCGCCGCCAAAGCGCCGCCCATGACCTACATCGTCAAAGACGAATGCATCAAATGCAAGTTCATGGACTGCGTGGAAGTCTGCCCCGTCGACTGTTTCTACGAGGGCGAGAACATGCTCGTCATCCATCCGGACGAGTGCATCGATTGCGGCGTGTGCGAACCCGAGTGCCCAGTCGACGCCATCGTCCCCGACACGGAGGACGAGCCCGACGGCAAGTGGCTGGCCATAAATAGCAAATATGCCGAATTGTGGCCCGTCATCACCGTCAAGAAGGATCCGCCTGCGGACCGCGAGAAATACGAGGAAGAGACCGGCAAGTTCGAGAAATACTTCTCGCCCAAGCCCGGTACGGGCGACGAATAGGCCCTATTCGGCCGCTTCGTACGAAACCAGTCCAGCCAGCACGATCTGCTTGCGAATGAAATCGCAGAGCTGAGATTTGTCCACGATATGGCTGACACCCAGTATCGAAGGATGGGACAGATAGTCGGCGCTGACATCGCTCGAAATGATGGCGATGGGCGACTGAAAGGCCGAACGTCTGAACATCGGCACGGTCGCCTGCGCCGTGACGGTGCGCGACAAGCGGTTGTCGAGCAGGATGAGGTCGAAGCATCGGCTGTTCACGTGATTCAGCGCATCGCTGCAACGTTGCACATAGACCATTTCGTATTGATCGTCTGTCACGTGCTGAAGCATGCTGTCTACGAGAAGGCGCATGACGGGGTCGTCATCAACGAGCAAAATCGTGAACAATGACCCCTCCCCGCATCCCTTTGACCAGCAATGCTGTTACAATGTTCGATGACCTATTCCCAAATCGTGAAGATAGGATTTCAAGGCATGTAAGCAATCGGTAAACAACTTACAGCAACCTTTCAGCCTGCGGTTGTACCGAGACTCGCATTCAAGACGGATTTGTGATATATGGATGTCACAAATGGCGCCGAGCGTCTCCTGAGGGGAGGCTCGCGCCATTGTTTTTGGACCCAGAACAGGTTTTCCATCCGGCATAGCCGGCCGGAGAACGAAATCAAAAAAGGCTTCCATCTTCCATGGCAACAAAGAAGAAATCCTCCAAGAAGACTAAATCCGTCAGTTTCAAGGTCGGCCAGCACGTTATCTACCCCGCCCACGGCGTCGGCGAAGTGATCGGGATCGAGCAGGAAGTGATCGCCGGCTTCGATATCGAGGTCTATGTCGTGAAGTTCGAGCAGGACAAGATGACCTTGCGCGTCCCCACCGCCAAGGCCGGCGATTCCGGAATGCGCGCCCTGTCGAACGACTTGATCCTCAAGGACTCCATCACGACGCTGAAGGGCCGTGCCCGTGTCAAGCGCACCATGTGGTCGCGCCGAGCGCAGGAATATGAGGCGAAGATCAATTCCGGCGACCTCATTCTCGTCGCCGAAGTCGTGCGTGACCTCCACCGCACCGAGGCGCAGCCGGAACAATCCTACTCCGAGCGCCAGCTCTATGAACGCGCGCTGGACCGCATGGTGCGCGAAGTGGCCGCTATCCGCAAAAGCTCTCGCGATGCCGCCATGGACGACATTCTCGATACGCTGGCTAAGGCCCGCTCCCGCCAGGCCGCCAAGCAGGCCGAGGCCGAGGGCAACGACAATGGCGAGAACGAGGCCGCGGCCTAGGTCGTACAGCAACTCGCCCGTCCACTGCGACGGTTATGAGACCCCCGCTTGTGCGGGGGTTTTTCTTTGTTCTACACCGAGCGCTGGGGCAGAGGAGTTTCGCTCGGTCATGTCATCAAAGTTCCGGTTTATCACGACATATGCTTTGGCTTCGGTCGCATTGGCCGCCTGCGGTGGCGGCGGAGACGGTGGTCCCCAAGTTGCTGCACCCCCTGTCGTGGTCGCCCCGCCGCCGCCCGACCCGGTCGGCAACACGTGGCAGGCGGGTCGTTTCGAACCCGCTTCCCAGTTCAAAGATCAGTGCGCCGTTCCGCGCACGGGTACCGACTCGAACGGCAATCGCTATCCGGACGTGGCCGGAACCTTGTCTGACGAGCTGTTCTGGCTGCGGTCCTGGTCGGACGAAACCTATCTCTGGTATGACGAAATACCCGACCAGAACCCCGACAGTTTCACGAGCACCCTCTCCTACTTCGAAGAGCTGAAAACGAACGCGACGACCGTCAACGGCAACCCCAAGGACCGATTCCACTTCACTTACACGACGGAAGAATGGGAGCGGATTCGCGCCGGCACCAGTTCCGGCTACGGGGCGCGCTTTACGATCCTGCAATCCAGCCCGCCGCGCGACATTCGTGTCGCCTTCGTCGAACCCGGATCACCGGCGGCCGCTGCCGGCCTGGACCGGGGTGACCGGATCGTGACAGCGGACGGGGTGGACGTCGTGAACGGCACCGATGTGGACGCGATCAACTCCGCGATCTTCCTGCACGAAAACGGCGAAGAGCATGTGTTCGAGATCGAGTCACGGGACGGCGTCTCGTCCACGGTGACACTTACCTCCGGTCCGGTCGTGCAGTCGCCGGTCAATGTCGTGCGGACGTTCGAACAGAATGGGCGGCGCTACGGCTACCTGCATTTCACGACCTTTTCGCCGGACACGTCGGAAGTCGCCATATTCGACGCGTTCGACCAATTGCAGGCGGCCGGCATCGACGACATGGTCCTGGACCTGCGCTATAATGGCGGCGGCAAATCGTCGGTCGCGTCCCAGCTCTCCTACATGATCGCGGGTCCGGACCGCACGCGCGGGCTGACATTCGCCTTGCTGGAGTTCAACGACAAGGCCGGTGACAGGGACCCCGTGACCGGGGAACTCATCCGGCCGACTCCCTTCTACGACACGGGCCAAGGCTTCACCGTCCCGTCCAGCCGGAGAGCGTCTTCCGTCTCGAAGCCACGCGTCTTCGTGCTCACCACGTCGCGGTCCTGCTCGGCGTCCGAAGCCGTAATGAACGCGCTGCGCGGCATCGACGTGGAGGTCATTCAGATCGGGACGGGGACGTGCGGCAAGCCTTATGGTTTCTACGCCACGCCGAATTGCGGCACGACATACTTCACCATCCAACTCCGTCTGGTCAACGCCAAGGGGTTCGGCGACTATGCGGACGGTTTCGAGCCGGGCAAACCGGTCGGGTCCTTGGGTGACGTCATGCCAGGTTGCACGGTCGCGGACGACTTCGACAAAGCCCTAGGCGATCCGAGCGAGGCCATGCTGTCCGCCGCTCTGACCTATGCCGAAACGGGATCCTGCCCCACTGCGGCAAGGAAAGTCGTCTCGGACGACGAACGAAACGACATAGCTATAGAAACTGGCGAGCACGACCTGTGGAACGACCCCCGTCTGCAAGCCCTCGAATATGCGCGCACGCTCGACATAGGCGACACACAAGGCGGCTTGCGCTAATGCGGGGCTTGGCTGCCCTGGCCCGCTCGGCCTGCCTCGTCGCCGCCCTATCCACTACGGCCTGCGTGAGTGCGGCGTCCGAGGCGACCCGTGATGCGACACCCGCCCGCCTGTCCGCAGTTCCGGATGCCACCTTGCGTAGCCTCATACGCGACCATGTCCGGAGCATAGTGGGTGCCGACTATACCGCCGATCCGCTCAGCCTCCACGAAACCGGCCGCATGCAGGCATTGGACCGGGGACGTACCGTTCTGACAGGCCAGGAGCGTCTGATTCCGGATACTGAGTTCTGGCTCGAAATCGTAGATGTTAATGGGGCGCAGGCCTGCCGTCTGGTGTCCAAGGAAGGCCCCGACTTTCTTCTGTCCGATGTCGAACTCTGTGTGCCACTCTAGGTCAGCACTTCGATACGGGCTGGATGGCTCGCCCAGATCATGGGGCCGTTGATCAGCTCGACCCAGCCCCGAACGCGGATGCGCGCGCCTTCCAGGTCAACCGGATCGTAGTCGGCGAAACGCTTGCGGTGCTTCTTGGCGACGGCGACCGTGAAATCCGTCCGGTAGTCCGCCCCGAAGTTCAGATAAGCACGCCCACGAACGTCGGCCGTGGAGGTCACGAGACCCTCCACCAGCTGCAGGCTGTCGACATGCTGGGCGAGCGGGTCCGGATCGGGCCGACGCACGGCATAGTCGGCATGGCTCCATAGGCCGCGACCGCGCGCCCGGGCCACGCCCTCGACCGCATAGAGGGCGCGGTGGTCGACCGTCTCGTCCGGCCAGGTGTAGACCCGAGCGAGCCCGAGCCTGACCAATTCTTTCTGGACCCATAGGTCGGGCGATCCATCCGGCGCGAGCGTGTGAAGCTGCGCCGTCGCGCGGTCGTACCGGTCGCGCGTATCGCCGCCATAGGACAGGCGGACACGTCGGCCCCGCAGCAGGCCTGACAATCCCTCATGCGCTTCACGGCCCCAGCTGTCCGCCCGAGCGGGGGCGGCAACCCCCGCCAGCTTCACACGCAGGCCGGATGCCAGCATCAGCGTGTGCCCGCTCGTCACGGCGGCAACCGTGTCCTCCTCCCCCGGGATAAGCTCGGCCGCGCGCATCGCTCCGGCGAGCGACACGCTGATGGCCGCTCCGCCCGCCAGCGCGCCCAATCCGACGAGGCCCGCGCGGCGGCTGATATGCGGCGTGGAGGCCATGACGCGTGCCTACGCCTGCGACATCCGACTGTCGAATCCGGGTTGGAGGCAGGGAGCCGCGGCGCTAACAGACAGCGACGGTCCCGTAGCTCAGCTGGATAGAGCGACAGATTCCTAATCTGTAGGTCGCGCGTTCGAGTCGCGCCGGGATCGCCAACACACACTGACCTGATTTCCATCACGTCCGCTGCAAGGCAGTGCGCCGCTTCGAGCTTCGCAACAAATGCAGTCGGAGCGGCCTTAGGGGCTGGCCATGCCTCAACCTTCCGTTAACCCTATCGTCACAGGGTCGTCATGGGGAGGGTCGATTCAATGGCTATCATACGCGTTCGCTCTATCAGTCCGTTTCACCGGGAGGATTTCCTGGCGCGGGTTTTCAAGGAGATAGGTGGCAAAAGTTCGCCGGAAGGCAAGTTCCAGATCGGGAAGTCGCTATCCTGGCGCGGCTTCAACGTCGCCGCGAGCCGCGAGGATCTCGCCGCGATCTGCACCAATGCGCTGGACTTCCGCGAACCCGGATCGCGCCCGGACCGGAAGGCCTTCACGGCTTTCCGCCTGTCGCTCGGCACGCACCTGCTCGGCATGGACCTCCCCTTTACGCGCAGCCAGTTGCGCGTTCTGGGCGAGAGCGTCGTCATGCAGCTGAAAGCTTGCAACGACGACTTCCCGGCCGATCGCATCGGCAAGATATTGAAGGAGCGCAGCGAGCGACTCGCCAGAAGCCGCAGGCCGGCCGACACCTAGAACAAGGGCTCAGGCGCGGCCTCCATCATCGTCGCGCCGATTGAAAGCCTCGAGCTTATCCTCGAAGGCGGACCAGTCATCCTGTTCGTCGATGGGCTGCCAGAGGGCGCCGATTTCATCATATAACAACGTCGCCGGCCGGTCCGTATCCGGCCGCGTGCCCGACGGCGTGAAGCGGGCATAGTCCGCCTTCCATTCTCCCCAGATCGCGTCCGGATAGTCCTGCAGAGGGTTTTTCGCCGGGTGTCCCGCCCAGTCGTGAAAGAAGTGTGGCCAGCTGGCGCGGCTTTCCTTCAAAGCCGCGAACGTTGCTTTCGCGAATGCGGCCGCGCCAGGTCCGGGTTCCAATCGCAATCGCCGGAACATGTGTCCCACCAAAGCCGCCTCATATGCGTCGGCAAAAGCCGACAATGCATCGATCAGTGCGTCGTCGTCCTCGATCAGCGACAGACTTTGAGCCAACTGGCCCAGATTCCACCCCATCGCCTCAGGCTGGCGCGCGAAGGCGTAGAGCTTGCCATGGTCGAAATAGGCGGCGGTGAAGGCCGGATCGTAATGCGGAAGGAAGCGGTAGGGACCGAAATCGAATACCTCGCCCGTAATGTTCATATTGTCCGTATTCATCACGCCGTGGACGAAGCCGGCCGCCATCCAGCTCGCCACGCCGTCCGCGCTGCGCAGCGCCACTTCGCGAAGCAGGTCGGCCGGGCGGACCACATCCGGATAGAAGTGCCGACGACAATAATCGACAAGCCCTTCCAGATTGTCCGTCCGGCCGAAGAAAGCCTGCCTCTGGAATGTGCCGAAACGGATGTGGCTGTGCTGCAGCCGTGTCAGAACGGCCGAGCGCGTCGGCGAGGGCTCGTCATGGCGCTGCAGCGCCTCGCCCGTTTCGATCAGGCAGAAGGAGCGCGACGTGTTCACGCCGAGATGTTCGAGATATCGCGTCGCCAACACTTCCCTGACGCCGCCCAGCAATGTCAGCCGCCCGTCCCCCCGGCGCGAATAGGGCGTTTGACCCGACCCTTTGGTTCCGAAGTCGAGCAGACGGCCGTTTTCATCGTGGCACTGCGCGAAGAGAAAACCCCGCCCATCGCCGATTTCGGGATTGTATGAGCGGAATTGATGACCGTGGTAGCGCTGGGCGAGCGGTTCCGGCAGCGAGCCGGGCAAGGGCTCGAAATGGCCGAAATGCGCAGTCCAGTCCACATCCGCAAGGCCGATCGCCCCTGCGCTATGCCGGTCGGCGTAGCGCAGTGTCGTCTGGGGAAACCGTGCGGGCGCGACGGGATCGTAGAAGTCCTCGCCGAGCTCAAGAATGGCGGTGGACGGGCGGAACGCTATAACCCCAGCTCCGCACCGAAATGGGTGTGGACCGCCGTGTACCAGCTTTGCTCGCGCATTCGCTCCAGCCAAGCCGCGGTCACGGGCGCGTCCGACAGGTCGATCTTCGCAAGATGTTGCGGCTCCATCGCGCTCACCAGCGCGATGTCGGCGATAGTCAGCCGGTTGCCGTGCAGATATCCGTCACCGTCCAAGGCCACCTCCAGATGGGGAAGGTTTTCGCCCAGAAAGCGGACGCCCAGATCTATCGACGCTTGATCCGGTGTTTCCCCGATCATAGGCGCGACGAAGCGGTTGTAGTTGATGCGCCCGACATTGATCCGGATGTGATGGACCACGAATTCAACCCATTGATCGATCAAGGCGGCCTCGCGCAGATCGTCGGAGTAGATATCGCCACCGGATTTGCGCGCCAGATAGCGGCCGATGGCGCTGCTTTCCCCGATGGCGAAGTCGCCGTCCACCAAGGCAGGCACGCGGCCGAACGGATTGATGCTGCGAAAGTCGTCTCCCTTTTGCTCCTGCGTTTGCAGGTCCACTACGATTCGTTCGTGGGTCACCCCGCCCGCTTCGGCAACGAAGACTGGGTAAAGAGAGGGGTTGGAGAGCGGGTGGTAGTAGAGCGTGATCATGGGGCGGCCTTGCCGGTTTGCGTCGTCCCGGGTTGGGGCAATGCTGGAAAGTGAGTGCGGATGAATGTCGCGGCCTCGAGCGGAATGGTGTTGGCCCTTGGAAACGCCTTGGCAAAGTTCAGGAAGCCGTGAGGCATGGTTTTCTCGAAGGCGGTCTCCACGTCGTTTCCGGCCGCGCGCAGCTTTTCGGCATATTCCCGGCCCTCCTCTCGCAACGGGTCGAGCCCGCAGGTCAATATGTAGGCCGGCGGCATGCCGGAGAGGTCGTCTTCATAGAGCGGAGAGACTTTCGGATCCTTGGGATCGGCCCCGCAGACATAGTGGTCCTGGATGTATTTCAGCGCGACCGTTCCGATATTCAGCCAGTCCTGAGGTCCGGGATTGGCAGGCTTGACGTCGACAAGCTGCATCAGCGGATAGAACAGGACCTGCGCGGCGATCCTCTCTCGGTGGGTCTGGGCCAACCGCGCCATGATGTTGGCCCCGGCGCTGTCGCCGGCCAGGGCGATGCGGTCCGGATCGACGCCGTGTGAGCGCCCACGCCCGTCCAGTGCCCAATCAAGCACCGTCTTCACATCGTCCGGCGCGGCCGGAAACGGGTGCTGCGGGGCGAGCCGGTATTCGACCGACACGACCCGGCAGAGCGAAGCATTCGCCAACCGCCGGATGATTCCCTCATGGGTTTCGGTGTCACAAGTCACGAAACCACCCCCA
>JBCCCX010000067.1:0-13656 GCA_039033275.1 Pseudomonadota bacterium
AGGATGATGTCGTAGTCGTAGAGCTTGCCGAGATCGACACCCTCTTCGCCGAGATCGGTCGTGTAGACGTTGAAGCCCTCGGACTTGAGCATGAGCTCTATGCCCTGAGCCGTCGCCATATCGTCTTCGATCAGAAGAACCCGCATTGTCTAACCCTCCCAGGCGTTTCCTGTAACCGGACCGCTTTAAGGGCCATGGTTAACGGTGCTTTGGCGGTAATGGAAACCGGTAAACCGGAAGTTAACGGCGTGGCGCGCCTGTCATACGGGGTTTTTCGAAACGGTTCCGACACGACAAGCATGGTACCGGTCGCGGTGCGGCGTGAAGGCAGGGCAAGCGTAACGCGACCAGGCAACTCGGCGGGCGACTCGGTGTCCAGGCGCGCCATGAAGAAGGTTGAAACCGTTTAACCCTGTTCCTTCACGCGGATGTAAGCCTGCGCCCTTATGACGGCCCTCGAATGACCCGGTTTATCAGCCGGGCGGTGGGTTTGAACGAGAGAGAGATCATGGCGCAAATGTCGGAGAAGCAGATACAGCGAACGCGATTCCGGGTCGGGGAGCTGCAGAAGCGGATCGCCGTGCTGGAAGCCACGCGAGAGGATCTGGAGCGCCAGATCCGCAAACTGGCCGAGAGCGTGCCGGAGGAAGAAGTCGAAGCGACGGAGCAGCGCGACGGCTATGTCGCCTATGGCAGCTACGCCCAGTCCGTCATCGCGCGCAAAAGCAATCTGCGCCGTTCGCTCGACGACATCGTTTCGCAGACATCCGACATTGCTGTCGAACTGCGCACCGAACTCGACGCGCTGGACAGCTACGAACGCATCCGCGCCCGCCGCATGGCGCAACAGGCCGAGCGCCGGGAAAAGCGCGCGGGCTGAACGCCGCGCTGCGTCGAGCCTTAAAATAACACGGGGCAATGCCGTTGTGGCGGTCCTCCTGCTCACGTTCATCGCGCTCGGTGCGTTCGGCTTCGATGCCGTCTTCGGCAGCCCGATTGCCAACAGCTTCGGGTTGGCTTTATTGCTGATACAGATTGTATGGGACGGGTTTCCGACAGGCTCGCGGCATTGGTTGCTTTACGGAACCATAGTCCTCGCGCTAGGCCGATTCGTGCAGCCTGATCTCTTGCGCGATTCCGCCCTAATGTGCCTCGGACTCCACGTCCTGATCGTCGGTACGGATCACGCGTCCTATTGAACGGTGCCCGGAGCGCGTCAGGCGTCCACCGCCTCGAAGGCGTAGCCTGCGCTGCGCACGGTACGGATCGGATCGGGCTTGCCGGACTTCTTCAGCGCCTTGCGCAGGCGGCCGATATGGACGTCCACAGTGCGAGCCTCGACATAGACGTCGCGACCCCAGACCGCATCCAGCAACTGCTCGCGTGAGAAGACCCGGCCTGGATGGCGGGCGAAGTGGTCGAGCAGGCGGAACTCCGTGGGGCCGAGATGGACGGACTGCCCGTCGCGCTTGACCCGGAAGGCCTGGCTGTCGACCTCTATGTCGCCGACGCGGATCACATCTTCCAGCAGGCTCGGCTTGGCCCGGCGCATAAGCGCGCGGGTGCGCGCGAAAAGCTCCGGCATGGAGAAGGGCTTGATCATGTAGTCGTCGGCGCCGAAATCCAGGCCGGTGATGCGGTCGGTCTCGTCGCCGCGCGCCGTCAGCATGATAACGGGCGTCTTGGACGTTTCCTTTCGGCGTCGCAGGCGGCGGCAAACTTCGACGCCCGATAATTTGGGCAGCATCCAGTCGAGGATGATGAGGTCCGGTGTCCGTTCGGCCGCCTGGAGCAGCGCTTCCTCCCCGTCCATGGCGAGCGTGGTTTCGTAGCCTTCCTTGCCGAAATTATATTCCAGCAGGGTAGCCAGCGCGTCTTCGTCCTCGACGATCAGAACATAGGGTTTCATTTCGGTCTCGTCTCCGTGCCGTATGCCGTTTTCCTGGGCGTCAACCGGGCTTGCCGACGACGGACCGCACCGCGTCGTCGTCGATCAGCTGCCGGCCGTGCCGGGTGAAATAGATCGCTTCGCAGATGTTCGACGTGTGATCGCCCACCCGTTCGAGGTTCTTGGCGGCGAAGAGCAACGCGGTGGACGCGTTGATCCGCGCCGGATCGTCCATCATGTCGGCCAGCAGGCTGCCCAGGATCGCATTGTAGCTATTGTCCGTGTCGCGGTCGGCGATCCAGACCTGCACGGCGGCCCGCGTATCGTCGCGCAGGAACGCATCCAGGGCGGCGGAGAGCTGCGCCTTGACCTGACGGCCCATGCGCTCGACGCCTGCGGTCAGGTCGAGCGGGGGTTCGTCGTTGAGATTAAGGGCGCGTTTGCCAATGCCTTCGGCCAAGTCGCCGATGCGTTCCAGGTCGGTCGCGACCCGGATCGCCCCAATCGTGCGTCGCAAGTCGGTCGCCATCGGGTTGCGCAGCGCGAGGATGCGCATCGCGTCCGCGTCGATCTTGGATTGGAGGTCGTTGGCGAGCGTGTCGCGCTCGATGACGGACCGGGCGAGGCGGCTGTCACGGCTGGCCATGGCGCGCACCGCGTCCGCGACCATCCCTTCGGCCAGGCTGCCCAGATCGGACAGGCTGGCCGTCAGCGCGTTCAAGTCGCTGTCGTAACCGCTGACGATATGGTCGGCCAGGCTGTTCATCCGAACGCGTCCTCACAAAGGCATGGAGCGCTGCCATACCTTGATTCTCGAAGCCGAGCCTATGATGGGCTGTTGCGACGTTTCCGTGACGGATATGCGACTATGCTGTCTTGCTTGTCACCGAATCGTCGTCGTGCGGTTTGAATGCGTCCGGGAGAGCGGGCGCTTCCGGCGCTTTCGTAATCTCCACGCTTTCCTGATAGACGATGCAGAACTCCGTGCCCTCGCCCTCCTGGCTGCGCACATAGAGGCCAGCCCTGTGGCGTCGCGCAATATGCTTGACGATGGCGAGGCCGAGCCCGGTGCCCTTCTCCTTGGACGACAGATCGCCCGCGACACGGTAGAAACGCTCACCGATGCGCGGCAGATGCGCGCGTGAGAAACCCGGTCCCGAATCCGAGATGGTGATGGTGTAGAGCGGCAGGGCGCTGGTCGGGGCGGGATTGATGGCGCGCGTCATCGCCGTGTCAGGCAGAAGTCCGTCCGCAAACGGCACGCCCGGCTGCCATTGATCGAAGCGCGACAGCCTGACGTGCACCGTGGCGCCTTCGGGAGACAGCTTGGTCGCGTTTTCGATCAGATTCAGGCAGAGCTGGATCGTCTCGTCCTGATGGCCGGGCACGATCGCCTTCTTGTTGCGCTTGTATTTGATCTTCACGTCGCGGGCTTCGGCCATCGGGGCGACGGATTCGATCGCGGCCCGGATCGACAGGTCCAGATCGGCCGTCTCGGTCGGGGCGTTGTGTTCGTCCTGCTCGATCCGGCGCAGGCTCAGCAGGTCCTGGATCAGCCGCTGCATGCGCTCCGCCTGCTGCGCCATGATGCCGAGGAAGCGTTCCTGCGCTTCGGGATCGTCCCGGGCGTGGCCGCGCAGCGTCTCGATATAGCCCAGCATGGAGGCGATGGGCGTCTTCAGCTCGTGGCTGGCATTGGCGAGGAAGTCCGCCCGGCGCTGCCCGCCCAGGACCAGTTCCGTCACATCGTTCATCACGACCAGCACGATCGTCCGCCCGGACCCGTCTTCGACCGGCGTCACGGCCGAGAAGAGCAGGGAGATGTAGCGCTCCGTCGGCACCTCGCGGTGTACCATGAGCGGTTCCGGCGTGTAGCCGGCCAGCGCGGTGGCGAGACGGTCGGTGATGCCGGCGTCGCGTACATAGACGCTCAAGGGACGTCCCAGCGTGTCCATGTCGATCAGGTCTCTTGCGGCCGGGTTGGCGTGCACGACGCGTCCTTCCCGGTCCAGCACGGCGATGGCCTGGGGCAGGGCGTCCGTCAGCGTCGCCGCGAATCGTGCGCCGGACATGAACGCGTCGGGCTCGGCCTCGCGAAAGGCGCGAGAGGAGCGGATCGCGCGGCTGAGCCGGATGAAGACGAGCGTCGCCAGCCAGAACCCCGCCAGCGTGCCGAGGCCGTAGAGCAGCGGCACACGCGCGATCGCCGCCATTCCGGCGATCGCCACGAAGGCGAAGACGGACAGGATGATGATGTCGGATTCGCGCAATGCGTCGCGGACCTCATCCTCGATCATGTCGCGTGGAGCCATGCCCCATTCTGGCCGAAGGCGGGCGCGGCGTCCAGAGTGGCACGTTCTGGAAAGGGTGGCACATTTGCAACACCGGCTGGAAACTTTGAACCTCTATAAAATGACACTCGTAAGGGGGCATCTTTCCAACTAGTGGGTGCGAGAGGAACCAAGCGAATGGGCGTCAGTCCTTATTGTTTTTCGATAATGTTTTGTTGACTTGCGGAAACAAACCTGCTTTCAGGCTCTCAGAGACCGAATATCTGGCAGGCCAAAGCCTTCCAATGCGGTCCGGAAAGGAGCCAGCAGGATGATGACGTTCGTGCCGCACACCACCGATCACACCTGCCCGGTCGCCAAGCCGCCGGCTTCAGGGCGGATCCGCGCGCTCATCGCCACGCTGTTCATGCCGATTCTGCTGTCCGCCTGCGCGAGCATCATCGATCCGGTCGATCCCACCGTGGTCGATCTGGAGGCGACCGTGCCCTTGCGCGCCGATTGGGCCGAACCCGCACCGGACGCCCTGCCGGAGACCGACTGGTTGGAGAGCTTCGGCGATGAAACGCTGACGGCGCTCGTGGCCCAGGCCCGGGCCGACAATCCGTCGCTGATCCGTACGCTGGCGCAGCTGGAGCGCGCCCTGGCGCAGCGGGGCGTCAGCCGGGCGGACCTCTATCCCGATGTGGGCTTCACCAGCCGCGTCCAGCAGAACGAGGGCGGGACCGGCTTCTTCGCCGGGAGCCGGACCTACAGTCTGGGCTTCGACATCAATTGGGAAGTCGACGTCATCAACCGCATCCGCGACCAGATCGCGGCCGACGGCACGGCGGTCGAAGCGTCCGCCGCCGACCTGGCCGCGCTGGAGCTATCCCTGACGAGCCGCCTCGCGACAAGCTGGTTCGACGCGATCGAGGCGGGACTGCTCGTCCAGCTCTCCGCCGACGATATCGCGACCCAGGAGCGCTCGCTGCGCCTGACCCAGCGCCGGTTCGAGTCCGGCCTGACGGGCTCGTCCGACGTGCGCTTGGCCCGGTCCTCCGTGGCGACCGCCCAGGCGCTCGAGCAGAGCCGTTTGCAGCAGCGCGATGCGCTCCTGCGGCTCATCCAGACCATCGTCCGCGACTATCCCGACGCCGAGATCGCCCTGCCGGGCGACCTGCCGGCCCTGCCTGCCTTCGAAGGTGCCGGCACACCGGCGCAGATGTTGGCCCGCCGTCCCGACATCATCGCCGCAGAGCGTCGCATCGCCCAGGCGGGCCTCGATGTCGACGTGGCCCGCAAGGCGCTCTACCCCCGCCTGTCCCTTTCGAGCTCGGTCGGAGACGAAACGCTCAACAACGATGTGGTCGACGGTAATTTCTTCGACATATTGGACCTTAAAGGCATCGCATACTCCTTGGCCGCGTCGGTCACGGCACCCGTCTTCCAGGGCGGCCGTCTGCGGGCTCAGGTCGAGGCCCAGCGCGCCCAACTGGCCGTCCAAATCGAAACCTACGCCGAAACCGTACTCACCGCATACCAGGAGGTTGAGGATGCGCTGGACGCGGAAGGGCGCCTGCAGGCCCGCGAGGCGGCCCTGGAAGTCGCGAGAGACGAGGCCGTCATGGCGGAAGACAGGCTGGAGCTGCGTTACACGGAAGGGCTGGCGACGATCCTGCAACTGCTCGATGCGCAAACACGCCGCCTTAACGCGGAAGGGCAATTGATTACGGCCCGGGCCGAACGATTGGCCAACCGGGTCCGGCTCCACGTCGCGCTGGGCGGATCGGGATACAGTCCGCCGCCCAACCTGCTGGAACCCGAACCGGTCCGGATACTAGGAATAGACCTACCATGACCCAGAGTAGTCCAGACATGATCGGCCAAACAGCGCCCGCCTCCGACCCGGATGGCGGGTCAAGTCGTTATCCGGTCTTCCGAACCATCATCTTCTCTCTTCTCGCTGTCCTGTTGCTCGGCGGCGGCACGTTCGCCGTCATTAAGATGAACGAGAAGCCGGAAGAGCAACGCCGTCCGTTCACGCCGCTCGCCGTCATGGCGGACTATGCCAAGCGACAGGATGTCCGCCTGACCGTCCGCACGCAGGGCGAGGCGCGCCCGCGCACGGAGATCGACCTCGTCCCGGAAGTGGGGGGCAAGATCGTCTACGTGTCGCCCAACTTCATCGAAGGCGGCATCTTCCGACGTGGCGAAACGCTGCTGCGCATAGACCCGAGAGACTATGAGGTGGCGGTCGTGCGGGCCGAGGCCAATGTGGCCCAGGCGCGGCAGGCGCTCACGCGCGAGATCGCCGAAGGCGAAATCGCCCGCACCGACCTGGAGGATCTGGGCCGCGGACAACCGACCCAGCTTGCCCTGCGCGTACCGCAGCGCCAGCAGGCGGAAGCCTCTTTGCAAGCCGCGCAGGCTGACCTCGACAATGCTAAGCTCCAGCTCGCGCGCACCTCGGTCGTGGCGCCCTTCACCGGGCGGGTCCGTACCAAGACGTCGGATGTGGGGCAGTTCGTGGCACCGGGCACGCGCCTGGGCAGCATTTTCTCCACGGACATCATCGAAGTGAGGCTGCCCTTCACGGATGCCGACCTGGGCAAGATCGACTTGCCTATCGCCTATGTGGCGGAAAGCCGCGATGTGGCGCCGAGTGTGGAGCTCTCCTCTGACATTGGCGGCCAGCGTCAGGTCTGGCAGGGCCGCGTCATGCGCATGGACGCGGCGTTCGATACGCAAACGCGGGCGATCTTCGCCATTGCCGAAGTGTTCGACCCCTACGGCGAAGGGCTGTCCGACAAGGGCGTGCCCATCGCGCCAGGCCTGTTCGTCGATGCGGTGATCGAGGGCCGCGTGTTCGAGAACGCGATTGTCATTCCGCGCGACGGTCTGCGCGTGGACAATGAAATCTATACGGTCGACGAAAAGGGGCAGGCGGAGATCCGCAAGGTCAGCGTCATCGACGCCGATCCGGAGCGGGCCGTACTGTCCGCCGGCGTCACGCCCGGAGAGCTGGTCGTCCTGTCGCCCATGGAGCGCTCGCGCGTCTCCATCCCGCTCAAGGTGCTGGACGTGAATGATCCGAACACCGTCCTGGTGGAGCCGGAGGCTCCGGCCTGGGCGCGGCGGGGCGAAGGCGACACGGAAACGTCAGGTGACAATCCGGGCGGCGGCGGCGCATCGTCGGACGGCAACGTATCCGCCAATGGAGGATCGTCGGAATGAAGAAGCTGATCGCCTATTTCGTCCGCAACCCGGTCGCGGCCAATCTGATCATGTTCGTCATGATCATTGGCGGCATCTGGGGCTATCTGAACCTTCAGCGCGAATTCATTCCGCAGACCACCATCAACGGCATGACCGTCAGCATTTCCTGGCCAGGCGCCAGCCCGCGCGACGTTGAACAGCAGCTCGTCGTCCGGGTCGAAGAGGCCGTGGATGGGCTGGACGGGATCGATTATATCGAAAGCAACGCCCGGGAGGGCGCGGCGACGGTCAACGTCCGCACCCTGATCAGTGCCGACTACGAAAAGCTGCTCGACGAGGTGAAGGCCCGGGTCGACAGCATCCAGAACCTTCCGCCGGACGCGTTCCGGCCGCAAGTGTCGCGCTGGGATGCGCGCAACCAGGATTTCTTCCTCGCCCTCTATGGGGACATGGAGCAGCTGACGCTGCAACGCGAGGCGACGCAATTCCGGCAGGAGCTATCCAAGCTGCCTGGCATGCAATTGATCCAGCAGATCTCAAAGGTCGAGGAACAGGTCACTATCGAGGTCAGTGAGGAAGCGCTCCGCCGGTATGGCCTGACGTTCAGCGAGGTGGCGCGCGCCATATCCGGCGCATCCGTCAACCTGTCCGCCGGTACGGTCGAGACGTCCGCCGGCAACTTACAGCTTCGCGCGCGGAACCTGGCGGACAATGTGGACGAGTTCAACAAGATCATCGTGCGCCAGACGCCCGGCGGGGGGACCGTGCGGGTCGGGGATATCGCGAATGTCATCGATGGCTTCGCCAATGACGATTTCGAGGCCCGCTTCAACGGGCAGCCGACCGCCATCTTCCAGGTCCTGTCGCCCGACACGATGAACATCACGGAGTCGGGCCGCGCCGTGCGCGAGTTCGAGCGCGAGGTGCGCGACCGGCTTCCGCCCGATCTGAACTTCTCGGTCTGGTTCGATGGTTCGACCATGTTCGACGACCGCATGGGCCTGATCGGCTCCAACGCCCTGACGGGCATGGTGCTGGTCCTCATCATCCTCGTGCTGTTCCTGCGTCCGCAGGTAGCGGTCTGGGTGACGATCGGCATTGGCGCGGCTTTCATGGGGGCTATCGCCATCGCACCGTCCCTGGGCATCACGCTGAACATGATTTCGCTCTTTGCCTTCCTGCTCGTGATCGGGATCGTGGTCGACGACGCCATCGTGGTGGGCGAGAGCATTCACCTGCACAATGAAAACGGAATTGAGGGCGAGCGCGCGGCGATCGGCGGCGCCTACATGGTCGCCAAGCCGGTCTTCTTCGCCGTGGTCACGACCATTATCATGTTCCTGCCCTTCCTGCTGATGACGGGTCCGATCCAGGCGATCTTCTCCCAAATCAGCCTCGTTGTCATCGCCGTTCTGATCTTCTCCCTGATCGAGGCGTTCTTCATCCTGCCGGCGCACTTGCGGCATCTCAAGCATGTCGAGCCGAGCTCCAACAAGCTGCTGGCCCTGCAAAACCGCATTGCGGAAAGCCTGGTCAGCTTTGCCAAGCGCCGCTTCCGGCCCTTCGTGGCCAAGCTGATCCGGTGGCGCTACGTCACGCTCAGCGTCTTCGTCACTTTGCTGGGCGCGGCCTTCGCGCTGCTCGTGTCGGGCGTTGCGCCCACCGCCTTCATCCCGGAAGTCGAAGGCGACATGGTCAGTGTCAATGCCCGCTTCCCCGAAGGGACGTCATTCGAGCGTGTTAGCCAGGTCCGCGCGCAAGTGGATGCCGGTATCGAGCAACTCAACGCCAACGCCATGGCCGATTTCGGCATTCCCGGCCCGATCATCGACAAGCCGGGCACCATTGCGCAAGGCCGGAGCGTGGAAGCCTATCTGGGCCTCGCCGCGAACGATGAGCGGCGGCGCATCTCCACCAAGGCGATCGCCGACAAGCTGGAGGAATATGTCGGCCCTGTGCCTGATGCCTTCCGCGTGCGTTACGGTTTCACGGACGGTCCTGATCAGAATCGGGGCGGCCTGTTCTACGGCGTTGCCGCGACGAACAATGACGACCTCAAGGCGGCGTTGCTGGACATCAAGGCGCAGATGGAAAGCTATCCAGACGTGCCCCGTGCCTGGGACGGTCTGGAAAGCTCGGCTAGCGAAATCCGCTTCACGCTGAAACCGGGCGCGGAAACGCTCGGCATCACGCTGGAAGATGTAACCCGGCAGGTCCGGGAAGCCTTTTTCGGACGCGAAGTGCAGCGCCTTCCGCGCAACGGCGAGGATGTGCGCGTGATGGTCCGCTATCCGGAGGCTGCGCGCGAGAGCATCGACAGCCTGAACAATCTGCGCATTCGCGCCGCCAACGGGGTGGAGGTCCCGCTCTACTCCGTGGCGGAAGCCGAGATCGCGGAAGGGGTCGGCCGCATCAACCGGCGCGACCGCAGGCAGCTCGAATATACGGGCGCGCGCGTGCGCGGAGAGCAGTCCCGCGTGGCCGAGATCAAGAAGGACATGAACGAGAACTTCTTCCCCCAATGGGAGATGCGCCATCCGCGGGCGAGCCTGATCAATGTCGGTGACGACGAGATCCAGCAGAACTTCATGCGCGAGTTGAAGGTGAGCCTCGTCGCCATTGTCCTGGCAACCTACATCCTACTGGCCATCGCGTTCAAATCATACGCCCAACCGCTCCTGATCCTCATCGCCCTGCCATTCGCCTGGGTGGGCATGATCTTCGGCAATCTGGTGACCGGCGTGCCGTTCGGAATGTTTTCCATCTTCGGCTTCCTCGCGGCCGCCGGGGTGGCGATGAACGACAACCTCGTGCTGATCGATTACGTGAATCGGCTCAGAGCCAAGGGCGTGGGCGCGTACCAGGCCATGCTCGACGCCTGCGTGGCGCGGTTCCGGCCGATCCTGCTCACGTCCGTCACGACCTTTGTCGGCCTCATCCCGATCCTGTTCGAGACCAGCCCGCAGGCGGAGTTCCTCAAGCCCATGGTCGTGGCGCTGGCTTTCGGCGTGCTGTTCGACTTCTTCCTGACGCTGATGCTGGTTCCGGCCATGTACGGCATCGGCGTCGATGTGAGCCGTTTCTTCCGCGGTCTGTGGAACGGCACCAAGTACCCGCCGCTCGGATCGACCTATGATCCGGAACTGGCCATGGCGCTGGACGACTTCGAACTTGAAGCGCCGCCGCCCGTGATTGGTACGACCCCGCCGCCGGCCCCGGCCGAGTAAAACCCTTTAGAACCGAGAGGACTTCATGAAGCCTGTCCTGACCGCCGGCGCGAGCGCGCTGTCCCTCCTGCTGGCCGCGTGTAGCGACACGACGCCGACCGACGCCGGCGTCCCCGACAACGCAGTGCCGTCCTACGAGAGCTCGGACACGCAGGCGCAGGAACCGGAGGAAGCGCAGGAAGCCGCGCTCGGCACGTTCGGGGTCGCACTGGAGAATATGGATACGTCCGTCGACCCGGGCGACGACTTCTTCCGCTACGTCAACGGCACTTGGCTGGACGAGACGGAACTGCCCGCAGACCGCAGCGCCTTCACCGCCTTCAATGTTCTAGGGGACCGCGCGGAGCAGCGTGTGCGCGGCATCATCGAGCGGGCGGCCGCATCCGATGACCCCACACCCGACGAGGCGCGGATCGCCGGGCTCTACAACGCTTATATGGATGTGGACGCGATAGAGGCGGTGGGCCTGACGCCCGTCCAGGCCGATCTGGACCGCGTTCGGTCCGCATCCACGCGCGAGGACATCATCGACCTCATGGCCGACCGCAGGCTCGGCACGGCCAGCCTTGCCAGCATCTATGTCGGGATCGACGCCAAGCAGAACGACCAGTACAGGGTCACGATGAGCCAGTCGGGCCTGGGCCTTCCTACACCGGGCGACTATTCCGACGATAGCGAGCGCGCGCAGACGATCCGGGCGGGATATGTCGATTACCTCACGGCCATGCTGACAGAGGCGGGTCTGAACGATCCGCGGCAGCGCGCCGAAGCCGTCATGGCGTTCGAGACGGAACTCGCGAGCGGCTATTGGGAGCGCGAGCAGCGCCGCGATCGTGACCTGACATACAATAAGATGTCCGTGGACGCGCTGACGGAGGCCGCGCCCGGCTTGATGTGGGACCGATGGTTCGACGCGCTGGGCCTTGGCGGCGAGACAGAGGTCATCCTTGAAGAGAAGTCGGCCATCGAACACGCGGCCGATGTGTTCGCCCGGACGGATGTTGCGGTTCTGAGGGACTATATCACCGCCTCTTTGCTGGGCAACAATGCCTTCATGCTGCCCGCCCGCATCGACGAGGCGCGTTTCGACTTCTACGGTCGCATTCTCAACGGCCGGCAGGAACAGCGCCCGCGCTGGAAACGCGCCGTGTCCCAGGTCAATAGCCGCCTCGGCTTCCTCGTCGGCAAGATCTATGTCGATCGCTTCTTTCCGCCGGACTCCAAGGCGCAGATGGATGATCTGATCGAGAACCTGCGCGAGACTTTCCGGGAGGGCCTGGATGGTCTGGAATGGATGGGCGACGAGACCAAGGAGCAGGCGCAATACAAGCTCGCCAATTTCCGCCCCAAGATCGGTTACCCCGACGTGTGGGAGACCTATGACGGCCTCGAAGTGGATGGCGACGACTTGTACGGGACCATCCAGAACGCCCGGCTTTGGGCGTGGGAGGATGACCGGTCCGACCTCGGCCAGCCCATCGACCGCGAGCGGTGGGGCATGACCCCGCAGCGCGTGAACGCCTATTACAGCCCGCCGCTCAACGAGATCGTCTTTCCAGCGGCCATTCTCGACGCGCCCTTCTTCGACCCCCATGCCGACCCGGCCGTCAACTATGGCGGCATCGGCGCGGTAATTGGTCACGAGATGGGGCACGGCTTCGACGACCAGGGCCGCAAGGTCGATGGTGACGGGCGTCTGCGCGACTGGTGGACGGAAGCGGATGCAGCGCGATTCGAGGAGCGCGCCGCCCGCCTCGCCGCCCAATATTCGGAGTTCGAGCCGCTGCCCGGCGAGTTCATGAACGGCAGGCAGAGCCTTGGCGAGAATATCGGCGACCTGACGGGCGTGAACATGGCCTACCGCGCCTATCGCCGCTCCCTGAATGGCGAGGAACCGCCCGTGATCGACGGCTTCACAGGTGACCAGCGTTTCTTCATGGCATGGGGCCAGATCTGGGCGAGCCTGTGGCGCGACGAAGCCCTGTCGCAGCAGATCAAGAGCGGCGTCCACAGCCCCGGCATGTACCGGGTCAACGGCATCGTGCGGAACGTGGACGCGTGGTACGACGCGTTCGACGTGCAGCCGGAGGACGAACTCTACACCCCGCCCGAAGAGCGCGTGTCGATCTGGTAGGGTCGCAGGCGGGGCGAGATGCGTTTGACCCCGCCGGAAACCCCGTCCGACCCTGCGCGTTGGGGCTGTATGACACGCCTACGCCCAATCCTGCTCCTGGTCCCGACATTGGCCTTGGTGGGCGCGTGTTCTGCGCCTATCGCGGAAACGAGCGGTCCTGATGCGTCAGAGTTCGCATCCGACGCAGCGCCAACCCCATCGGAGCCGGTTGCGGTCGCATCGCTGAGCGAGATCGAGGGCGCGTGGCAGGGTCTGAACGGCGATGCCGTGGAACTGATCGAAATTCGCCCGGACGGTGAGATTTTCTACGATACGAACGATTTCGACCAGGCGGGCTGGATGATCGCCGCGGTCGAGGACGGCCGAATTCTGCTCGACTATACGCGCGGCCCCGGACTGTCCTCCGTCGATTTCCCGGATGGGGACTACCCGGTCTACGATGTTCTGCGGTCAGGCGGCGTTTCAGCCGTCCTTTCGGAGGGCGATCTGTTGCTCGGGGACACGGATCCAGTGCGCCTCACGCCCCATCCCGCGCGCCGGTTCGCTCTCCCGCAGGACAAGGTTTGGAAGTTAGTCGAAAGCTATGACGATCTGGCGGAGCGCAGTCCGGAGGAATTCTCCCAAGCCTACATCACCTTCAACGGATATTCCGTCGGCGCCTACGGTGGTTGCAATGGGGGCGGCGGGTCCTTTGTACAGGATGAGGATGGATTCCGTCCCAGCCCCCTGATGATGACGCAGATGTATTGCCCCAATGACGGCGACGCGGTCGCAGGCTGGATGGTGCGGCAAGGGCCTCCCTTCCAGCGAGACGGCGACCGACTTTGGCGCGACTTCCCGGAAGGCCGCGTCTCGTTCGAGGTGCGCGACCTGCCCGAACGGCGTTAGGCGGCGAACCGTATTCCACGTCCGCTCTTCACG
>JBCCCX010000068.1:0-13271 GCA_039033275.1 Pseudomonadota bacterium
CGGCTCGCGCATGAGGGTGAGACTGTCCGTCTCCACCACTTCCACGGATGCGACGAGGGCCGTTACGGCCGACTCTAACGGATCATCGAAAGAGGAGTAGACCGTGTTGCGATAGAACCAGGTCAGCAGCAGCAATGTCGTGATGAGCGCGGGTACGGTCCATAGCAGCGCAGCCCGGACAAGGCGGGAAACGAGCGACGAATTGGGCTGCGGGTCCAAGCTCGGCCGGTCCCGGTCCTAGCCTTCTTCAGGCGCGTCCGGATCGACAAGCCTGTAGCCCAGCCCGCGAACGGTTTCGATCCGGTTCGTGCCGATCTTCTTGCGCAGACGCCCGATGAAGACCTCGATCGTATTGCTGTCGCGGTCGAAGTCCTGATCGTAGATATGCTCGACCATTTCGGTGCGCGAAATCACCCGTCCCTTGTGCGCCGCCATATAGGCCAGCAGGCGGAATTCATGGCTGGTGAGCTTTATGCCCATGCCGCTAACGAAGGCGCGCGCGGCCCGGTTGTCCACGACCAGATCGCCCAGTTCGATCGTATCGGTCGTGTGGCCTGCCGCCCGCCGCAGGAGCGCTCTCAGGCGAGCCAGAAGCTCCTCGGTGTGGAACGGTTTGGTCAGATAGTCGTCCGCGCCCGCATCGAAGCCGGCAACCTTCTCGCTCCATTGGTCGCGAGCGGTGAGAATCAGCACGGGCATCTTGCGCTCGTCGGCGCGCCACTTCTGCAAGATCGACACGCCGTCAATCTGGGGCAGGCCGAGATCGAGAATCACCGCATCATAGGGTTCGGTATCGCCGAGAAAATGGCCTTCGACGCCGTCGGTTGCCACATCTACCGCATAGCCCTGCTCTTTCAGGACCTGCTTGAGCTGGCGTGACAGGTCGGGATCGTCTTCGACAACGAGAATGCGCATGATGGCCTTCCGAAAGTAGGGATGCGAGGACGTAAACCCGCGAGAGCCTGAAAGGCTGCTATCGGACGCGGCCCGTCGCAGCGTCAACCACGATGTCGACGACGCGGCCATCTCGGGCAATGATGCGCACGCGGTAGGCGCCAGCCGTGCGACGGATATCGACCACTTCCCCGCCCGGCACGCGCGACAAGGCAATGGCACGGGCTTCCTGCGGGCTGATCTGGCGTTGGACCTGCTGCCAAGCGGGTGCGGGGCGCACGCGGTCGTGCTGAACCCATTGCGGCGCAGCCAGAGCGGGGCCTGCGGACAGTCCGACGAACAGCGCGGCGCTTATGAGAAAAGTGCGGATCATGACAGCCCGTTATCTAGTCCGCCGGCTCTGAATGAAGACTGAATAGCGCATGCAGCCTGCATTGGGGTTGCGCTCATATCAGGCCGGCGCGCAGCGCGTCGCCGTCGCTTTCCGGCAGGGCGTTCGAGAGACCTTCTGCGGCTCCGAGTTCCTCGTCGGTCAGCATCACGACCAGCTCCACGATCAGATTGCCCCGAGACTTGCCTTTCCCCTTTGCGCCCTTGCCTTTTAGCCGCATCTTCTTGCCCGTATTGGAGCCGGGCGCGATCTTCAGGCTGACCGCCCCGCTGGGCATGTCGAGGCGCACCGAACCGCCTTGCAACGCTTCACGAAGAGAGATCGGCAAGCGCAGATGCAGATCGTCGCCCTTGCGCTCGAGGTTGGGATGATCCTTGACGGAAACCTTGACCAAGGCGTCACCGGCCGGGCCACCGGATGTCCCGGCCTGGCCCTTGCCGCGCACGCGCAACGTCTGCCCGTCGCGCACGCCAGCCGGAATGCGCACCTTGGTTCCGCTCGGAAGCTGGCGCATTCCCCCAACCAGGGCTTCGGGCAGATCGAGCGCAACCGTGTAACGCACGTCCGCTCCTTTGCGCGGCCGGGCCGCGCCGCCGCGCATGCCGCCTGCAAAGGGTCCGGTATTCATGCCGAAAAGGGACCCGAACAGGTCCGACATGTCGTCCTGCCCCATCTGGCCTCCCCCTCGACCACCGAAGCCCTCGAACCCGCCAAAACCCGTATCGAAACCCGGGCCGCCTCTCTGACCGAACCCGCCGGCCGCGCCCGCGAACGGATTGCGTTGCTGACCCTGTTCGTCGATCTGGCCCGAGTCGTATTGCTTGCGGAGCTCTTCGTTGGAAAGGAGATTGTAGGCCGCCGTGACTTCCTTGAACCGCTCGGACGCCGCCTCGTCATCCGGATTGACATCAGGATGGAGCTTTTTTGCGAGCTTGCGGTATGCCGAGCGGATTTCCTTGTCCGTGGCGGACTTGTCCACACCCAGCAGGTCGTAGGGATTCTTGGCGGCCATAAGCGACTATTTAGTCACGGTGGGGTCACAATCAACGTCGCCGGGAAAAGACTCTCGCGCTGGTCCGAACCGAGCTGGACGATTTCCGCACGGTCGAAGGGCGTTGTCTCCAGCGAGGGCGTTGACGTATCGACGGTCTCAAAGGCCACTTCCCGGAAAAGCCGCACGCGGTAGCGCAGATGTCCGCTGTCCTCCGTCCACCCGGTGAAGGCCGGATCGCGCCCGAACCATGACAGGCGCACCCCGTCCCAGCGCGGGTGTACGGGCAATGGGGGAATGCCGTTCAGGTCATCCCAAGTGACTTCGGCCGGCCGGGCGTCGCGCCTTTCGCTGCCGCCCGTCACCTCGACCGTCGCCCCGCGCCAATCCGGCGACAGGGGCAGGGAAGCCAGTCCGGAGCCGAGCCAGACGATCCGCGCGCCCTCGGGCACGTGGGCCGCCATGAACGCTTCGCTGCCGTCCAGGCCCCGGAGCAGATGGGAGAGACGATAGGTGCGCGGTGCAGTCAGCAGAATATCTCGCGCGGCAAATACTTCCCATCCCGCATCCGTTTCCACGGCGAAGCGATTGCCATTGGCAAGGAAGGCGCCGTCTTCAAGGCTGCTGGGCGCGGGCCCCGGCACGAAGATGTCCAGGCTGTTGGCGCGGTCCACGACACGCGTCGATGCTTCGGGCAAGGCCGAAAGCGTCGCGCCGAGGCGTAACGGCGCGTCCAGGACCGCATCCGATCCGTCCGCCTCGACCCGGACGGGCTCGAACGGCTCCAACAGCGCACCCACTGTGATCCCGTCGCGTCCCGGCAAGTCGAATGCGAAGAGTTGGGGCGGCCCGGCATGGTTCGGAGCGGACGGCGTCTGCGGCGTCGCCCCGGCTACCCAGGCCGGGATTTGGCCCGTGTCCCGGCGTGCCGATACCGACACTTCCGCGCCCGTTTCCAGGGTCTCGACGGCCCAGAGCGTGCCATCGAGGCGCACGCGGTCGCCGACGGACAGGGAGAGACCGGACGCGATCGGCAGGGAGAAAGCGAGCGTCTCCTCGCCCGCATGTGTGGCATCCAGTTCGCGACGTGCGACGTGTTTTGCAAAGCTTTCGTCGAGAACGGCCGGAACGGCCATGTCCGCGACCGCGACGGACTCGGCGTCCCGCTCTCGGGCGGAAGCCGAGCCGAGTTGATAGTCCCGTCCGGCGTCCAAATAGGTCAGGCGCACGTCTCGGATCCGGCGTTCGGGATCTGCGCGCGTGCGCTGCACGGGCCCGCGTACGAGTTGGTCCGGCGTGAGGTCCGCCGCAACAGGCCCGTCCAGCGAGAAGACGACCTGCCCGGCGTCCTCGGACATCTCGATCCTGTAGAGGCGCAGCAAGGGCTCCAGCGCGGCGCGGGCGCTCATCGGCCGGTCCACGACATAGCCCGGTATGACGCCGGAAACGCCCGACACGTCGATCGCGTCCAGCCCGGCGTCAAAGGCGATCTCCTCGATGACATCCGCAACGGGCATCAGTCCCGTCCGCCCATTCAGCCAGTGGCCGCGTTCCCAGTTCGGCCCGTCGGACCAAACTGCGGTCTGTGCGGGGAAAGCCGGATAGGGGCGGGCGTCCCACGCCCAGACGGCGGCGCGCGACATGTCGAGGAAGCCTGGCTCGTTATTCTCTTCCCAATAGCCCAGCAACGCTTCGATGTAGCGCCGCTGGATCAGGTCGTCGCGCGTGCCGTTGGAATAGTAGGGAAAAGCGGATTCGGACGATTTGGGATCGTAGAACACGTTGGGCTGGTTTGCGCCCTTGTCCACGGCCGGGCACCCGATCTCGAGCAGCCAGAGCGGCTTGGAGCGCGGAATCCAGGGCGTGGCCTGCGTCGGGACGCCCGCGCGCCGTTCCACATGCGGGTTGGCCCACCAATGGCGCATGTCCTTGTAGCGATAGACGGGATCGTGGATGGGGGTGCGGATCTGCGAGTCGCGATCCTCCGCGCTGGCATAATACCAGTCATATCCCTCCCCACCCTCCACGTTGGACTTGAGGTAATCCAGATCGTGCGGACGCGTGGCCAGCGCCCCATCGCGGTTTGAGCCGTCGCGCCAATCGGACAGCGGCAAATAGGCATCGATGCCGACCGCATCGATGTTGTCGTCCGCCCAAAGCGGATCCAGATGATAGCGCACGTCGCCGCCGTCCTGGACGCCGAAGTAATCAGACCAGTCCGCCGCGTAGGTGATCTTGGTCGCTTGCCCCACAATACCCCGCACGTCTCCGGCCAGCTCGCGCATGTGTTCCACGGCCGGGAAATCCTCGCCCTCGCGGAATGCCATGAGATCGACCAGCTCGGAGCCGATGACGATGGCGTCGACGCCTCCAGCTCTCTGCGCCATGCGCGCATGATGCAGGATGCTGTGGCGGAAACGGAAGTCGCCATCCGTGCCGAAAAAAGAGGCCACGTCCGCGCGGCTCGCCGCCGTGATGCGCCCCCGCCAGGGAAAGTCGGTCGTGTCCATCAGCAGGAAAGGATAAAGCGTGACCCGGTAGCCCCTCCGTTTGAGTTCCTGAATGCACTCGACCAAGCTATCGTCGGCTGGTGTCCCGCCATAGTTCGCCCGCCCTTCTTCCGTCTGGCTGACAATGTAGGCACTTTCGCGCGTGACGCCCGCGACCGACCATTTCAGGTCCGGCAAGTTCCGCACGGCCTGCTCGGCGCCGGGCAGCACTTGGCAGGCGCCCGCATCCATGGATGTACCGAACCAGGCGGAGATCAGGTTCACGTGCCGGCAGTTGGGCAGTTCCGCCTGCAACTGGTCGAGCGATTCCAGCAGGTCGACCTGCCCCGAGAGGCTGTTGACGTTGGTGGCGATAGTCAGGCCGGGGCGGCGCACCTCCTCGGCGATCTGGGTCGACAGGGCGTACTCCCCCGTTGCAGGAAGGAGGTTCACGGCCTGGATCATCGTCTCCATGCGGCCGCCCCGTCTCAGACCCCGCACGACCTCGGCATTGATGATGGGCAGGCGCGTGCCGTAATCCTCCAGCGGGAAGTCTTCGAACACGATGTAGGCCGTGCCGCGAACGGCGGGCACGTCCGTCTCCTCGGTCGCGGCGACGACCGGGTCGGGACCTTGCCATTCCGACCCCGTATGGACGCGGATCTCCAGATCGCCGCGTTGCAGGACTTCCCCATTGGCCCATATGCGATCCACGCCGAGGATTTCGCCTTCGCACAGGGCCACGGCGAAGCTGATCGTGTAGGCGTAGGTGCGCTGCGTCGGCCCGCCGCCCTTCCCGCCCACGGACTGTTCGGAACTGGTCTCGCGGACCTGGCTGGCCCAAATGACCTGCCCGGCCAAGCGCGCGCGGCCGAAGACGCGTGGCAGAGGCGCACCGTCCCGCGAGGTCTGGAGGTGGAAGCTTTCCAGACGCGGGCCTTCGAAGACGCGGTCGTCGAGCGCGCGGGTGATCGCGCCCGTCGCGGTGGACAGGGCGAGCGATGTCAGCGCGCGGACGCCGCCGCGCGCAAAGGACTGGATGCCTTGAACGGCCAGGGTAGTCATGTGTCGTCGTCCTCGAAAGTCAGGGGTGGAAAGGCGAAGGCGGCGGCGATGCGGGCCGACCAGACGGGACGCAGCCAGCCTTCGACAACCGAGCGGCCCCAATAGGCATGGATGAAGCGGTTTTCGTCCGACAGGATGCCCACATGCTTGCACGGCACACCGGGGCGGAGACGGAAGACGAGAACGTCGCCGGGGGCTGGCGTCTCCACGGGCACGAGCCAGCGGCGGCACGCGGCCAGCAGGGTTTCCTCCCCGCGCGCCTCGGCCCAGTCCGGCGTGTAGTTGGGCGGCGCTTCCGGTTCATTGGGTCCGTAGAGGCCGCGCCACACGCCGCGCACCAGGCCGAGGCAGTCGCAGCCTGCGCCGATCGCGGAGGCTTGGTGCACATAGGGCGTGCCGATCCAGTCGCGCGCCATCTCCACCGCCTGGAGGCGGATGTCAGGGCAGAGGCGGTCATGCATCATAACGCGACCCCCCGTCCCGGGTCGGCGTCAGGTGGACGCCCTTTTGCAGCACGTCATCGCCCAGAAGGTAGGGGAAGCCCCGGTAGTTCAGGACGTTGTCAAAGCCGCGGCACGCCTCCAGCGTGCGCGAGCAACTCTGCCCGTCTTCAGCCACAAGCCCGCAACGCGCATCGCCATATTCCGCGTCGCAGCGCCTGGACACGACACGCCCCGTGGACCGGTCGAGCAGGGTGGACAGTCCGAGCCAGTCGGCTTCGAAGCCGCTTTCCGTCACGCTGACAGCGCCGATACGCCCCGTCGTGACGTGGACGCTCTGCTCCGGCGCGGCCCAGTTGACGCGATGTTCGGCCAATCTGGCACCGTCCAGTGCACCGGACATTAGGTCTTCGCGCGGAAGATCGACGTCGAAGACGCAGCGCATTGCGCCGCTATCGGTATCGAACCCAGCGCGGCGTTCCGTCTCCGCCGCCTCCATCGGCCGCACGGCCAGCCCGCCGAATAGGATCGGGCGATCATGGTCCGAGAAGGCGAAACGGCGTCCGTCCGCCAGCTCCAGCACGAAGACGCGGCAGAGGGTCGTCGCGCCCGACGCCAGATGCTGTTGCAAATCCTGGGACAGCTCACGCACGGCCCGTCTCCTCGAAGATCTCGATGAGCGGCACATCGGTCACGCTGACCGCGCCGTGCGTGTCGAGCGACAAGGACAAACCGTCTGCGTCGAACCGGACGGGCACATCATACAGAAAGCCCGCCGTCACGGCCGCGCCCGCAGGCGGTGGATCGATGTCAACCAGCCCGCCTTCCGTCAGGGCATGCGGGACGACGCCCCCATTCACCGCGACCGTGACGCTTGACTCCACCGGGCGGGTAATCGGGCGCTCGACCTCGCCATAGCGTTTCACCAATGCAAAACGCGCGGTCGTGCCGTCGCCCGTGCCGATCCGGATATCGGTCGCAGTGGGCGTATCGCCGCCGGAGCTGTGATCGACCGGATCGCGGAACCGGAAGGCGTGCAGCCGCCCCGAACGCGCCTCGAAGAAGTCCGACAGCGCTCGGGCATCCGCAACGGACTTCACGCCCGTCACCGCATTGTAGCGGCGACGCGAGCGGCTCTGCGCCGTGTTGCGGGCCTCGCGCCCATTGGCCAGCTCGACCACCTCGACAGCGCGCACCGGCCCGCCGCTCGCCCCGAAGGCGAGGCGCAGCGGGAAATCGACATCATGGAAACTCATCGTTCTAGATCCTTTTGCGTCCGGCCGACACGGCGCGGGCGAGCGCCCCGGCAATCTGGCCTTCGGAGCGTCGGAAGCCGGCCGGGTCAGCCGCGCCGGTGACGTTCATGTTCACGGTCGTCGCCCCGGTCCGGCCGGACACGGCTTGGCCGATGCCCGCGACGAGGGCGTTGAGCGGCGCTTCGACAATCTCGCTCACGGCCAGCCGGGCCAGATCCGTCAGCACGGACTCCGCCATGGCATTGAAGGACAGCTCCCCGCTTTGTGCGGCGCGTTCCAGCGACCGCGCGATGCGGTCGCCCGCCGCTTCGAACGCCTGCGCCATCTCGTCGGCACCCTGCAGGGCGGGCGCGATATCGAGCCGCGCGACAGCGTCGGCGGCGTTTTCCAACTCATTCATCGGGGTAATCCTCCATCAAGGTCTTGAGCGCCGCACCGTCCATAGCGGGGCTGCGAGGGCCGGTTTCAGCCTCGACCAGCGCCAGCCAGTCGGCCAATGGCATGGCCCAGAATTCGCTTGGCTGGAGCTGCAGGCGGCGCACGGCGAACCGGTGCCAGTCGGCGAAAGGCCACGTCACGATCGCTTCTCCAGCGCGGTGACGATGCAGCGGGCGGCGTCGGGCAGTAGCGAGGCGACCTGCCTGTCAGTCAGGTGCGAGACCGCGCCAGCGTCCGAACAGGGGCGTAACAGCGCTCGAACCACGGTCCGCCCGTCCTCCACCGACAGCGTTCTCATGCGGTGCGCCAACGCCTCCGGACCGGGCGCATCCAACTGTTCGGCGAGCTCCGCCAGCGCGCCGACGGTCAGGCGCAACGCGCCGATCGGGGTTGCGACGTCGCCGGGGCGGTGGCTCATGGCCACACTCACGCCGGGGCGAAAGCGGGTTCGCCCGCACTGGCGAGAGCGATCTCGAACGTGACCTCGCCCTTATGCGTGCCGCCATAAGTCAATTGGGTGACGAGGACAGGCGCGGTGATCGTTCCGAAACCGGGCAGGATCATCTGCGCGTCGAGCGCGTCTTGCGCGAAGAAAGCGGCCCGGATGCGCGCATCGCTGGCCGCGTCCCGGAACACGCCGGAGCCGGTGACCGCCACGGAGCGGATGCCCGCCTCCGGCAGCAACTCCGTCCATCCGCCCGACCCGGAATCCGTCACGTCCACGCTCTGCGCGTTCAGCCGGATGGACTTGGTCCGCAGTCCGGCGACGGTGACGTAAGCGCCGCCCTCCATGATCTTCAGCAGCATGTCGCGGCCTCGCTTGACGCTCATGACGCGCCTCCTTCTTCGTGGGTCTGAGTGATCGACAGGCGCAGTAGCCCGTGGAAAGTGAGGCCGTCCGGCGCGCGGACGGCATCGACGTAAAGCGGCAGGACGCGGTGCGGCAGCGCCGCTTCGAGCGCGTCGGATATGAGGCGCAGCAGGTTCAGCACCTCGGCGCGGCCATTGTACCGGCTCCACACATGCAGGGTGATCTGGTGCGATGATTGCGGCGCGCCGTCGCCGCTCGTATCCGTGGAGCGCATGTCTCCATAGGTCAGATAGGGGTGGAGCGGGTCGCCCTGAGCGGTCGAGGGCGGGTCGTCCCACGCCCGCACCGGCTCTCCCAGCACGGCCCTGACGGACGGCTCCGCCGACAGGGTGGCGTGAAGGATCGCGCGCAGATCCAGCGCCGCCGCGGCGAGATTGAGCGCGCTCATCGCACGATCTCTTCGCAGATGAGGTGCAGGCGCTCGCCGCGCGTGTCCGGGTCGCTGGCCGCGACGACCCGCAAAGTCCGGCCGCGCAATAGCAGGCGCGCCTGGCGCGGGAAATCCGGCCGGTAGCGCAATGTGACGCGCCAGGACTGGATGACCGACAGACGGCCGTTCTCGCGCGTTTCGCTTATGGCGCGCGGCTCGACCGAGGCCCACAGCGCGCGCTCGAACGCCCAACGCGTCACGGTGCCGCCAATATCGTCGGCGACGTGCGACGGGGCGTAGAGGCCGACCCGGTGCCTGAGCTGGCCGATCACAGCCCGACCACCCGATAGGGCATGGTCAGCGCATCGACCATAAGCGGCATGGTCTCGGACGCCGTGTCGCGATGCTCGTAGCCTTGCGCGACGAGCAGCAGCATGGCCTGGCGCAACGGGGCGGGTACGTCTTCGGGCGCGGAGCCATAACCAGCGGTGAAGTCGATCTCGACCTCCACACCGCCTGTCACGTTCACCACGGCAGGGCGGCAGCGCAGGTCGGCGACGTAGTCGGTCGTGAGGTCGCCGTCCGCGCGGATTGCATCTATGGTCGCGACCGGGTGGCGCGGCAGAGCGGTCTGGCCCGGTCCGGCCGCGACGCGCATGGCGCGGCGGATCATCGCCACGCCGAGCCGCGCCTCGAGCCGTTCGCGGGCCGCACGGATCAGCGTGCCGATGAGCGCGTCCTCGGCATCGTGATCCACGCGCAGGAAGGTTTTCGCCTCCGCGAGCGCGACCGGCTCGGTAGGGGGCGGGTTGAGGTCTGTGAGCATGTTGGGTGTCTTTCGTGCGGGCAAAGAAAAACCCACCGAATGGCGGGTTAGGGGTTGGTTGGGCGTGGGCGACTGGAACGCCGGTCGAACTTGACGATAGGTGGGGCGCACCCCCCACCGCCTTCACTGCGTTCAGGCACCTCCCCCTGCTCGGGGGAGGGATGATGGAAGCAGAACGCGATCCCTTCCCCGAGCAGGGGAAGGTGGCCGTAGCGCGCAGCGCGGAGGTCGGAAGGGGGTGCGACCCTTGCTCTACACGCCGAACTTCAGCAGCGCGATCGCGTCCTTGTCCTGCACGCCGCCACCGACGCGCTTGGTCGTGTAGAACAGCACGTAGGGCTTGGCCGAATAGGGATCGCGCAGGACGCGCACGCCCTGGCGGTCGGCGATCAGGTAGCCGCGACGGAAGTCGCCGAAGGCGATTGAGGTTGAGCCGGAGCCGATGTCCGGCATGTCCTCGGCCTCGGTGACGGCGTAGCCCATCAGCGTGGAGGGCTGTCCGGCCTGTGCGGCGGGCTGCCAGATATAGTTGCCGTCATCGTCCTTGACCTTGCGCAGTTCCGACAGGGTGCGGCGGTTCATCACGAAGCTGCCATTGTCGCGGTAGCGCGTCTTGGGCGCGTAGATCAGGCTGATGACCGCATCGAACTCCAGTCCCGGCGTCAGTGCCCCGTCCGTGCCGGTCGTGACTTCGGTCAGCGCGTCCGCGCCGCCCTGATAGGTGAGGAAGCCCTTGGGCTTGTTGGTGCCGTCGCCCCCCACGAAAGCCGCCGTTTCCTGCGCGGCGAACACGTCGCGCACCTCGTCGGCCAGCCACGCATCCACGTCGGCCACGCTGTCATCCAGCAGGGCCTGCGTCGCCGCGGGCATGGCGTAGAGTTCCCCGGCCGGGAACTCCATGAGGCGCAGGTCTGGCGCGGTCGTCTGCGGCCGGGGTTCGGTTTCGCCGACCCAGCCCGTCGCGGCCGCCGTGCGGCTGACCGGCTTGCGGAACAGGCCCGCCCCGATGCGACGCACCGTGGCGATGCGACGGATAGGCGAGCTCTCCGCCAGGACCGCATCGATGCGGTTCTCCGTCTCGACCGGGGCGACGAACCCGCCCTGCCCGTCCGAGGTCGACAGCGACTTCACTTCCGACAGCGCCGCTTCGTCGCCGTTGCGGATGAAGCGGGACCAGGCGGACTTGGCCTCGCTGGGTGCGGCATGCGAGGCGGCGGGTTGGGACAGGTTGACCGATAGCGTCTCCAGCCGACGGTTAATGCGATCCACCTTGGCTTCTAGCAGCGGATCCGTTGCCGACTTGCGCTCGATTTCGGCGAGGCGTTCATCGTTGGCCGCGCGGAAGGCGGCGAAGGTGGCGGCGAAGTCGTCCGAGAGGCCGGCGGAGGCCATTTTGGTTTCGATTTCAGTAGTCACGCGGATATCCTTTTCATTGCGTGTTGAAGGTCTTGCGGAGTTTTTTGCGGACCGCGCCGGAGCGCGGTCTCGCCGTCGTGCATGTCGTCCTGGACCCGATCGATCCGGGCCGATCCCAGCATCGGGAAAGCCACGACGCTGACTTCCTCGAGGTCCAAGTCGAGCAGTTCGCGGCCGGGCGGAGAGCCCGGCCCGTCCCGCGCGCGGCGGGTGCGGTAGCCGATGGAGAGGCCCGTGACGGTTCCGGCGCGGATCAGCCGGGCGAGCGCCGGATCCGTCACCTCGCCTTCGACCCGCAGGCCGGTCTCGTCCTCGGTCGCGCGGGTCCAGATGCCGATGCGGCGCTGGTGGTCCGACAGCATGGGTAGCGGACGGCTGCGCGAAAGCAGCGAGGCGGCGAACGCCCCGCGCCGCACCACGTCTCCGCCCGCATCGCGCGTGCCGAAACGCGAAGCGTATCCCGCGATCCTCACAGTTTGGCCCGTTCTTGTAGCCGCTCTCCGGCCCGTTCTGCGGACAGGCTGTGCTCGATCCGGGCGAGTTGTTCGCGCACGATGGCGGTCTCCCCTTCCAGCCGGGCGAGCCGCTCGCTGATGCCCCAACGGCTCTCCATCTCGCGTTCCAGCTCGTTGATGCGGGCGTCCGCCGCCCCGACCCAGACCAGCGCCCCAGCCGTCTGCAGGAACAGTGTGGCGAGCAGGCCCAGCGTGACGGTGCGTTCGAGTTTCAGCGTCATTGCAACGTCCCCCGCGGTGCGAGTCCGGCCAGGGCGCGCTTCTCATCCACATCGAGAAAGCTCGCCGCCTCCAAGCGCGCCCACAGGGCGGCGCGCTCCTCGGCCAGGGCGGGCACGGCGTCGAGGTTTGGTGTGAGCGCTTTCTCGTCGCCAAAGGCCGATAGCCATTCGGCCAGGGCGCGCGCCGTCCGCCCGACCAGCGGCACGACCGTATGCCGCCAGAAGGCGCGGTTGGCCTCGGCATAGTTGGCGTAGGTATTGTCGCCCGGAATGCCGAGCAGCATGGGCGGCACGCCGAAGGCGAGGGCGATGTCGCGCGCGGCCTCCCGGCGGCCTTGGGTGAAATCCATGTCCGACGGGGACAGGCCCATCGTCTTCCAGTCCAGACCGCCTTCCAGCACCATGGGCCGCCCGG
The DNA here is from genome assembly GCA_039033275.1 of Pseudomonadota bacterium. Lineage (GTDB taxonomy): Bacteria > Pseudomonadota > Alphaproteobacteria > Caulobacterales > Maricaulaceae > Litorimonas. The sequence goes on from JBCCCX010000068.1 coordinate 12,599, forward strand.
CCTGGGCGGGGCCGGTGAAGCCTTCTTCCAGCTCCGCCTTCAGCGCCTTGAACTGCTCGCGCGAGAGGCCGCCATTGCCGTTATAGACCAGCGCTCCGGACGGCCGCGCGCTATTGTCCAGCAGCGACTTGGCCCAGCGCGTGCCCTGATTGTGCAAATCCACGCTGGTTCCGGCCGCGCGCAATGGCGACTGCCCGGCGCGGTCGTCCGTCGGGTTGAACAGATCGAGCCCCATCACGGCGCAGCGGCCCGTCAGCGCATCGCGCCGATGGACCGTGCGGCGGCCGCCATCGTCCACCTCATATCCGGCTGGACGACCCGCCGCGTCCGCGATCCGCGTCACCGTATCGGGCCGCAAGGCGAGCACGCCCACCACGGCATCGTCCAGCAGGACGGCCTGCAAATAGCCCGACCCCGCCACCTGTAAGTAGCCGTAGAAGCGCTCCAGGGCGGCGTCAGTGCCTGTCGGCAAGTCCGCCCCCTTGAATGGCACGGACGCCGCACTCTCGGCGATCATGCGCACGCAGCGGTACACGACTGGATTGCGCGAAAAGCCTTCGCGGCAGAGCGAGGCGAAGTCGGGGGCGGTGAAGGCCGCCTGGCGCGCAAGCTCGAGCGCAACGAGCGGCGCGGATTTGGTCTCCGCCCCGGTCTGGGTCGATGGCAGCCGGAC
>JBCCCX010000069.1:0-13200 GCA_039033275.1 Pseudomonadota bacterium
GTGGAAGAGGCCCCCAGCCCCTTCCTGGACGAAGCCACGCGGCGCGCGATGGGCGAACAATCCGTGGCACTGGCCCAGGCCGTGGGCTATGCCAGCGCGGGGACGGTCGAATTTATCGTCGATGGCGACAAGAATTTCTATTTCCTGGAAATGAACACCCGCCTGCAGGTGGAGCATCCCGTCACGGAACTGATCACCGGCGTCGACCTGGTCGAGCAGATGATCCGCGTGGCGCAGGGCGAGCAACTCTCCATCGCCCAGGACGATGTGGAACTGAACGGCTGGGCCATCGAGTCCCGCATCTATGCCGAGGATCCCTTCCGCAACTTCCTGCCGTCCATCGGCCGCCTGACCCGCTACCGCCCGCCGGAAGAAGGCGAGCGGGAAAGCGGCGCCATCGTGCGGAACGACACCGGCGTCTATGAGGGCGGCGAGATTTCGATGTTCTACGATCCCATGATCGCCAAGCTCTGCACTTGGGGGCCGGACCGGGGCGTGGCGCTGGACGCCATGCGGAACGCGCTGGACGTGTTCGAGCTGGAAGGCATCGGCCATAACATCCCCTTCCTGCAGGCCGTGATGGACCATGACCGCTTCATCCGGGGCGACATCACGACCGGGTTTATTGCGGAGGAATATCCGGACGGCTTCACCGGCGCGGAAGAAAATAGCGGCGTCATGCGCAAGATCGCCGCCGTCGTCGCGCTGATGCACGACGTGTCCGAACACCGCGCCGCCGGGATTTCCGGCAGCCTGCCCAACCATGCCCGCCACCTGCCCGACCGTTGGCATGTCGAAATCAGCGACAAGGACTACCGCGCCGACATTCGCGGGACAGAAGGCTTGCGCACCATCGTGGTGGACGACCCCGAAGACGACAAGGCCGCCATCGAGATGGAAGTGCTGATGAACTGGCAGCCGGGCCAGCCGCTCGTGCGCGCCCTGGTCGACAACCAACCGCTCAACTTCCAGGTCGCCCGCCGCCCCGAAGGCTTCACCGTGCGCCACCGCGGCGTGTCCTTCTGCGTCAAGGTCCGCACGCCCGAAGCCGCCGCCCTGGCCCGCCACATGCCGATCAAGGTCGCCCCCGACACGTCCAACCTGCTCCTCTGCCCCATGCCGGGCGTCATCGTGCGCGTCATGGTGAACGAAGGTGACACGGTCGAAGACGGCCAAGCGCTGGCCGTCGTGGAAGCCATGAAGATGGAGAACACGCTGCGCGCCGAAAAACGGGCCAAGGTCAGCGCCATCAAGGCCGAAGTGGGCGACAACCTCGCCGTGGATGCGGTGATTATGGAGTTCGCGTCCGCCTAGCCCCATAGGTTTGCGTCCCCGATAGGGGTCTAAGAGCCGCGAAGCGGATCGTCGCAAACCTGCCCGCCAGGGCGCGCGTCCCGAAGGGGCGCGAAGGACCCTCTCGCCGCAAGCCGCTTCCGCCACCCGCGCGACTCCAGCGCGGCGAGCGGCAGCGAGAACCCGTTTTATCTAAAGCACAACTTCTAGAACGGCAGCCCGTCCCTCTCCGCAACGCATGGGAGATGGCCAGGCCGATCAAGTCGGCTTGAGCGGTCGTTTGATTTTACCGTCTCCCGTCACCGCGCAGCTCGACTGCGTTAGCCATCGCACCGGGATAGGCGAGATTTAAGGACAAAGCGTCCGCGCTATTCATCGTCCCAGAAAGTCTGAAAGATTCCACTCTCCCAGACCACCACCCAAACCCGCTCCCGCCGACTTGATCGGCGAGTCCATCACCCGACATCATTGGCCTAGCAATCTTGACGCGCAATCTCAGTATCCGTCATTGCCGGACTTGTTCCGGCAATCCATCGGGCGCTATCGGACGATCATCCCGGTCATGGGACAGAGCGGCAACCAATCCGGGTTCATCGCCTCGATCAGATTGATTTTCCATTGGCGCGGGTATTTCTTCACGCTTTTCTCGCGCTGGATCGCGGATGCCATGTCGTCGAAGTCCTGGAACCAGACCAGCCGGTCCACGCCATATTTTGCCGTAAAGCTGTCAGGGTTCGACTTCGTTTGATGGTCTTCCAGACGTGCGGGAAGGTTCATGGTGACACCGCAGTAAAGCGTGCCGTTTTTCTTCGAAGCCAGGAGATAGACGCAAGGCTGACGCATATCAGGACCATGGATTGCCGGGACGAGCCCGGCAATGACAGAAAAATTGTATCAGACCTTCCGATGAATGCAATCGGCGCGGATGGTGAAGCGCGGCACGACCCAATGTCGAACTTTCCCGTCACGGCTGGATTTGTGAAACTTGGCCCGCATCATTGCGGGGGTGATCCGCAGAGTGGTGCCGAGCGTTCCCTCGCCGCGCAGGTGTCGGAGACCTGCCGCCCGGGCCGGCTTGATCGACCCAGCTCTCCCATTCTTCGTGCAGACCGAGAACCGCTGTTCGGACAACATGATCGCCTGTCGATGACGTTGGGTGATGGACCCGCCGATCAAGTCGGCGGGAGCGGGTTTCGGAAGGTGTCGCGTTTAGGAAAGCGAGATTTCCGGAAACCTGCCCCGGTCATAAATGCTGGGAACGGCATCATGTTGTCAAACACCTTGCGCCGCCCCCTCCCCTTCCCCAATTCATCCGCGTTTATGCCCTAAGAAAACGCAGCGATATCAATCCCCTGCAAGAAAACCCGCCAAACCAATCCCCGCCCCCTTCCTTCGCCCCTATCCTCACCCCGTTCGTCACGGACACGAGGAGGGCACAGACCTCGGTGTGGCGGGCCGGAAGCGAAGGCTTGGATGCGGCGTGCGGACGAAACGGTCCGCCGAATGGGCGGGGCGGGTGACAGACGCCCCGGCGCCGGACCGGGCGGACGATGCGGGTTCCCGGCGTTTGTGCCGCCGGGGCCTGCGCCCCGTCCTTTTCGCCTTCGGTGCAGACCGGGCCGACGCGCCCCGCTTGGAGCCTACCACCCCGCCCGGACGTTTTCGCCGGGCGGGATAGGCCGCGGGACGCCGAGGTGAGGGACGCAGCGAAGGCGGCGAAGGACGGCTTGGCTTTCGTCGCGCGGGCCCCTGCCCGGCGTAAAACGGTCACTCTTTTGCTTTCGCCCTCGCCGGGCGGGGGCCCGCGCCTCGTGTCGCTTTCATTCGGATAGCGGCGGCAAGACATCCATCGGCCGTGGCCTCGATGCCCGGCGGGACGTGAGCGCTTGCCTGGAGCGAACGTCGCCCCCACATGGCCGCCAATGCCCCCTCACATGCATCCCGACGCCGCCGAAGTCGAAGAGCGCGGCCTGCTCGAACAGCTTTCCGCCCTGCGCGGGCTGGTGCCTTACGTGCTGCCGCCGGGCGATATGGGGGCGAAGGTCCGCACGGTCCTGGCGCTCGTCCTGGTCGTGGTCAGCCAGTTCATCCTGGTCGGCGCGCCCTTCTTCCTCGGCCGGGCGCAGGACGCGGTGGCGGACGCGGCCGGGCGCGGCGACGCGTTCGCCCAGGTCGGTCTGTTCATCGCCTTTTTCATCCTGGGCTATGGGGGCTTGCGCGTCCTCTCCACGCTATTTTCCGAGGCGCGCGAATATGTCTTCGCCCCCGTGGCGCAACAGGCGCAGCGGTCGATCGCGACCGAGACCTTCGCCCACCTCCACCGGCTCAGCTTGCGCTATCATCTGGCCAAGCGCACGGGCGGTCTGTCGCGCATCATCGAACGCGGCGTGCGCGCCATCGACTTCCTGTTCCGCTTCCTGCTGTTCAACATCGGCCCGACCCTGTTGCAGCTGGTGATCGCGGGCACGGCCTTCGCCGTCGCTTACAATATCTGGTTCGCGCTGATCGCCATCGTCGTCGTGGTCGCCTATGTCGCCTTCACGGTCGTCACGACGGAATGGCGGCTGAAGTTCCGCCGGGAGATGAACCGCCGCGACACGGAGTCCTGGGCGCGGGCGGTGGACAGCCTGCTGAACTACGAGACGGTCAAATATTTCGACGCGGAAGACCGCGAAGTGAAACGCTACGACGTGGCCATGGAAGCCTATGCGCAGGCCGCGATCCGGTCCCGCACGTCGCTCGCGACCGTCAATATCGGCCAGAGCCTGCTGATGAACCTGGGCATCGTCGCCTCCATGGTGCTCGCGGCGCGCTTCATCCTGGGCGGCGAGATGAGCACGGGCGACATGCTGACCATCACGTTGGTGCTCAACCAACTCTACCGGCCGCTCAACATTCTCGGCTTCGCCTACCGCGAGATCAAGCAGGCGCTGACCGACCTGGAACGCATGTTCCAGCTGCTGGAAGAACCGCCCGAAGTGGTGGACGCCGCCCATGCGCGGCCCCTGCACGACGTGCGCGGGCGGATCGCGTTCGAGGATGTGGACTTCGCCTACGAGCCCGACCGGCAGATCCTGCACGGGGTCAGCTTCGCGGTGGAGGACGGGCAGACGGTCGCGGTCGTGGGGCCGACGGGGGCGGGCAAGTCGACCCTGTCGCGCATCCTCTACCGCTTCTACGACATCGCGTCCGGGTCGGTGCGCATCGACGGGACGGACATTCGCGACATCACGCAGGACTCACTGCGCGCTGCCATCGGCATGGTGCCGCAGGACACGGTGTTGTTCAACGATACGATTGGCTACAATATCGCCTATGCCAAGCCCGACGCGACGCGCGAACAAATCGAGCAGGCCGCGCGCGACGCGCAGATCCACGACTTCATCGAACGTCTCCCCAAGGGCTACGACACGCTGGTCGGCGAGCGCGGGCTGAAGCTGTCGGGCGGGGAGAAGCAGCGCGTCGCCATCGCGCGCACCCTGCTGAAGGACCCGGCCATCCTGATCCTGGACGAGGCCACGAGCGCGCTCGACAGCGCGACGGAAGCCGACATCCAGCACGCGCTGGGCGTGGCGTCGCGCGGCCGCACCACGCTGGTCGTGGCGCACAGGCTCTCCACCATCCAGGACGCCGACCTGATCCTGGTCATGGACGTGGGGCGGATCGAGGAGCGCGGCACGCATGCGGAGCTGCTGGCGCGCGGCGGGCTCTATGCGGAGCTGTGGGCGCGCCAGGATTCGGTAGAAACGGCCTAGGAAAAACGCAAGTGTCAGTCCTCCGCGACGGCCCCGTCCGCAATGCGGGACACACGGCTATAGAGGAAAGGCATTCGCCTGACCTGGCCGTCCCGCTGTTTCATGTCGATATAAGTCCGCCGGGACATGTCGCCGTCGAAATGCAGGACGAGCCCTTTGAAACTGAGCGTGTCCTTGTCCGCGGAGACGAAGGTGAAATCAGTAAAGTCGCCCTTCTCTTCCCAGCCTGTCATATCGCCAGTGACGTGTTTGAGCCGCATCTGCGGCTTTCCGTCGAACATGTCGATGGTCAGGATTTGCGAAAAGACGGGCTTTCCATCGGACCGCATCACAAGCATGCCATCCGCCCGGCCGTCATCATGGGTCAGCCAGCACTCGGACACTTCATTGTCGAAGCCGGTGCCTGACCAGCAACCTTCGAGCCTGGGTGTAACCTCGCTCCACTCCGCGCCGTCGGCCCAGGCTGGAGGCGCAAAGAGAAGGCCAACGGCAAGACAGATCGGGATTCGGAACATGATGAGTCCTCGGAAAATAACGCCTCTTCGAAATAGCCGTATCACGGTGCCTAGCCGGATGACGCCCCTGTGGCTAGAAACGGCGCAGATAGGACAGGGCGAGCGAGTCCTGCGTCGGTCCGTCTGTCTCGTAGCGCGTATAGTCGAAGCGCAACGCGTCCGAAGGCGTCATGGCGAGTTCCGCCCCGAAACCGTAGGCGATCCCGTCCGTGCTATTGCTGACATCCGTCACGGTCACGCCGTTCACATCCTCGCGGAAACTCGTTTCCGTCACATGGTAGCCGAAGCGGCTCGTGGCGCTGAAGCCCGGCGTGAGCGGGAAATGACCCACAGCGAAGGCCGCGAAGGAATGGTCGACGCCGTTGCGCTGCTCCACCGCGTCCGTGCCGCCCAGCCCGTCCGGGCGGCCGAACTCCGCCTTGTCGTCGACCAGGCCGATCGAGCCTTCCACTTCGGCGGCGAGGCCGGGCGTGAACCGGTAGCCGAGGCGGGCCTGCGCGCCGACAGCGCTGTCCTCGACATCGTAGAGTACCGCGCCGAGCGTGCCGTAGGCACGGCCGACCGGACCATAACCGTAATCATGACCATAGGATGCGCCGTGAACCCCGTAACCCTGGGCGTGCGTCCCGTAGGCATGAGGGTCGGGCGCGTAGGCGGCATGACTGACCGGATAGGTGCCGGTGCACGGGTCGATCTGGCAAGGCGGCGTGTAGACCGGAGGCGCAGGCGGCGCGCAATCCGGCACCGCATAACCGCAAGGTGCCGGCGCGACGACCGGCGGCGTGTAGACGGGCGGGGGCGTGTAGACGACGGGCGTCTGGACGGCGTGAGTCTGGACGGCGCACGGGTCGAACGTCGCGCCGCAAGGCTGACCGACCGCCGGATAGCCGGACGCGTAGCCATAGTCCCCGCCATAGTTTCCATAGGCGGAGTGCCCGGAGTACGCAGAATGCGCGGACCCGAAGCCGCCGCCTTCCCACGAATAGCCGCCACCCACGCTGCAAGCGCCCAGAGCGAGCGCGGAGATGCTCAATGCCAGAAAACGCATGATTGCCCCTTTTCCAATTCGGGACGGACTTGGCAGGAAACGATTAAATCAGGGTGCAAAAACGCGGTTAACCGGAATTCATACCCTTGCGTTGCGTCCCACACAGCCGGACCCTAGGGAAAACGGACCCATTCCGATCAGAGCGAGGATACATCATGGCTTCATCCGGCACCTTCAAGGACCGCACCCTCATCATGTCGGGCGGCTCGCGCGGCATCGGACTGGCCATCGCCAAGCGGATCTCGGCCGACGGCGCCAACATCGCCATCTGCGCCAAGACGGCCGAGCCGCACCCCAAGCTCGAAGGCACGATCTACACGGCGGCGGAGGAGATCGAGGCGGCCGGAGGGGCTTGCCTGCCGCTGGTCTGCGACATTCGCGACGAGGACAATGTGCGCGACGCGGTGGCGAAGACGGTGGAGCGCTTCGGCGGGATCGACATTCTGGTCAACAACGCGTCCGCCATCGCGCTGACGCCCACGACCGCCACGCCGATGAAGCGTTACGACCTGATGAACGGGGTCAATGCGCGCGGCACCTTCCTGATGAGCCAAGCCTGCCACCCGCACCTGAAAGCCGGGACGAACGCGCACATACTGAACATCGCCCCGCCCCTGCTGATGGAGCCGCGCTGGTTCCGCAACCACGTCGCCTACACGATGGCGAAATACGGCATGTCCATGTGCACGCTGGGCATGGCCGAGGAGTTCCGCAGCGACGGCATTGCGGTCAACTCGCTCTGGCCGATGACCTCCATCGACACGGCGGCCGTGCGCAACGTGCTAGGCGGGGACAGCATGGCCAAGATGAGCCGCACGCCCGACATCATGGCGGACGCGGCCTACGACGTGTTGTCGAGGCCGTCTTCCGAGGCGACCGGCAACTTCTACATCGACGAATTCGTCCTGGCCGAAGCGGGCGTGACCGATTTCGATCGCTACAACCAACCCGGCTATACCGGTCCGCTGGCGGCCGACTTCTTCGTGTCGACGGAAATGGTGGAGCGTTCCGCGAGCGAGGTCATGGAACATCCCGGATACAAGGAATAGCGCCATGCCCGCGACCAATGCCGTCGAGCCCATGCCCGAGCAGATCAAAGCCTTCCTCGACAGCCATGAAGACGGCGTGCCGGTCTACATGTTGAACCTGCTGAAGTTCAAACGGACCTCCACCTATCGCGACGGCGAACAGGTTTCGGGCGCGGCGGCCTATGGCCGCTATGCCAAGGCCTTCGGCGAGATGCTGCGCGACAACGGGGTGGAGGGCGTGGAGACCGTGTTCGGCGGCAAGGTGGACCGCTTCCTCATTGGTGAGGGAGAAGACGAATGGGACGCCGTCGCCATCGTGCGCTATCCCGACAAGAAGAGCATGTTCGAGGCCGTGTCCAACGAGACCTACCGCTCTTTCCACTTCCACAGGAAAGCCGGCCTGGAGGGCCAGCTTCTGATCGCCTGCGACGGATCGGGCGTGTTTTGAGATAAAATGCGGCGCCGCCCGTTTGGGGCCGGACGGCGCCGCCAGAACAACGGCCGGAGGAGGACCCCGGCCGCATCCTTGGTGTCCGCGAAAAGCCTAGCCGTATTCGCGGAAATATTCGTAGGCGAACAGGCTCTTGCCGGAATCCTTGTTGTAGAACTGGCAGTAGAGGCGCTCGCCCGATTTCGGCGTCGTGCTTCGGCGTGTCGGCACCATCTGGAAGGCCAGATAGGTCTTGCCCCGCGCCTTCAGGTCCTTCGTGGCGGCCGTCGCCCGATCGGAGTTGGAGCCGTTCGTGCACTCGGAAATGCCCTCGCTATTGCCGCAGGCCAGGCGCAGAAGGGCTTCGCCCAGCACGCTGTCGTTGGACGGGTATTCGGACCGCGTTTCGGTCACGTTCACCGCGCCGTAAGCCCGGTCGTCGACCTTGACGCACTGCGTCTCGTAGGCGTTGGGGTAGCCCGATGCGCGCAGCTTGGCCTCGTCGAACTCCAGATACATGATGTCGTTGGTCTCGAGGTTGGGTAGGACGCAGCCGGACTCGAAACTCACGTCGCGGCGATCGATGAAGCCGGTGCGCGTTTCCGTGCTCATGCCTTGGCTGTACGTGTACTCGCCCCGCTTGCCGTAGACGATTTTGGACGGCCGGAGCGACGGATCGCACTGCGTCAGCTCGGTCGGCTTGGGCGTGCTGGAGCGGCCGGCCGCCGACCCTGCGGCGCCCGTCGTGGTCACGGTCGTCGTGGTCGTCGTGGTCGTGCGCGACGGGGCCGAAGACGGCGTGGCGCTCGGCGTGCTGTTGATGGCCTTGGAGATTTCCTCCTTGGCCTTCTTCTCGGCCTCGCGCTTGGTGAAGTCCTTCAGGTTCTTGAACTGCGCCTGGGCCGGAGCGGTCGCCCCGAGCACCAGCACGGCGGCGAGCGCCGCCTGCAGGCATGTCTGTCGTGTCGTCTTGGTCATGTCTTACCCCTTATGGTGATGCCCGGGAAAACCGGCTTGAGGGGCTAGTGGGAAGTCGGCACGCATTTGCGAATGTCCCAAATGGTACATGGGCTGACAAAAGCCCGCGAAAACATGATAGGTCTCGTCTCAGTGCGCGCCTTTCCGATCCGAACCATTGTCTGCTGGACCCTGTCCCTGTTCTTTCTGGCTGCAGGCTATGCGCACTTCGCGCAAACGGACGCCTTCGCCGCCATCGTGCCGCCCTCGGTCCCGTTCAAGCGGGCGGTCGTGCAGCTGACTGGGGCGATGGAGATCATCTTCGCCTTGGGGCTCATCGTGAGGAAGTGGCGCCGCCACACTGGCTGGGCGCTAGCCGCTTTCCTGCTCGCCGTCCTGCCCGCCAATGTCTACATGGCCTTGGAAGGCATGCCGCTGGGCAGCCTTGATACGCCTGTCGCCCTGTGGGGTCGCGTCGCCCTGCAATTCCCCCTGATCGCGCTTGTGCTCTGGTGCAGCGGGGCCTGGCCCCGCCGCTGAAAGCCTCACCCTAATCCGCGCGGAAACCAACGCGCGCGTGACTGCCGTCGCAGAAGGGCTTGTTGCCGGACGCTCCGCAACGGCACAGACGACAGCTCTGCGTGCGTTCCACACCCCGGCCTGTTCCGGCCAGGATCTCCAGCGGGCCGGACACCATCAGCGGTCCGTCCATCTGCGGGTCGATGCGCAAGGGTCCGCCGCGCACCTCCATCATCGTCATGTCGCGCGTTTCCGGTTCGCCGGTAGCGCGGAACGGCTCCACACCGGTCTCGGCATCGCCTTGGTGCGAGCCGTCGCAATAGGGCTTCTCGGAACTCAGCCCGCAGCGGCACAGCACGCGCCGCGTCCCGTCCGGCGCGCCGTCCAGAACGATTTCGGCATTCACGGCGTAGGGGCCGTTCTCGTAGAGGCGGGCCGTGTTGACCTGCGGCGGCTCCTCGTCCGGGCCATCGTCGCGGCGTTCGATCTGGATCGCGCCGGACGGGCATTGCTTGGCGACATGGACGAGATGTTCGGTGTCGGTGTTGTCGGGGTAGAGCCAGTCGCCTTCGACATTGGCGATGAAGGTCTCCGGCGCGCCGGTCACGCAATAGCGCGCATGGATGCAACGCCGTCCGTCGAACCAGAGCACGACGTCTTCGCCCTCGATCCGTTCCGTACCCTCGCCGACGATCAATTTGATCGCGGGCGTGTAGTCCAGGCCGCGCGGCGGGTTCGCACTCACGGCGCGCACTCCACCGCAACCGGTCCGCAGATGCGTTCCACGTGCCGGGCGAAGGTGGCGGCGACGCCCTCCAGCATGTCGAGAGAACGGTCGACCTTGGGATGCAGGCCGCGCAGGGCCGCACCACCCTCGACCAACTCGTTGAAGCGGCAGTGCAGCACTTGCCATTCCGTGCCGATGGGAAGCGGGCTCATCCCGCGCACCATGGCGAAAGTCATTCCGGCATGGCAGTCCGCTCCGTCATGAGCGGGATAGGTCGTCAGCGCTTCGGCCGCGGGCGTCATCGCGTGCATCAGATCCGTCGCCGCATTGACCAGCACGCGCTTTTCGTCCGTGCCGCCCGGCCGCCCGAAGGCCTGGGAGAGCAGGCGCAACTGCTGCACATAGAGCGCATTGGCGAGGTCCAGCACGCGTGCCGCGTCGTGATGGGTCACCCAGACCTTGCCGTCCGGCGTCGGCGGGCGGCGCATCACGGGATTGTCGGCCACAGGCCGGGCAGGCACAAAGTCCGGGTCTTCGAACGGAAGCTCGCGCCATTCCTCGCGAATCCGGCAGAAGCGGTCGAAATGGCTGTCATCCGTATGGTGGTCGGCCCCCTCGCCCTGTTCCTTGATGGTCTCCACAGCCTGGCGCGCATGATCCAGATGACGGATCGTCATCAGTCCCGGAAGCGGGGTGATGTCCGGTCCGATCTGACGCGTCTCATTGCCCACGAAGAGATGACCTTCGCCGTAGCGCTCCTGCAGCGTCTCCAGGCTCCGCACGATGGTATCGTAGAGTTCGCCGACCGTTTCGTAGTCGTATGTGACAGGCATGAGCTGCGTTTCCGGCAAGGGTCCGCGTTCATAGTCGTGCGTATCGCCGAACCCCGCCCCGTCCGGCTCGTCGCTCCCCAGAGGCCGTTCCAGGAAGATGAAATGCTGCAACGTCTCGGGCGTGAAGGGCGCGAGGCGCACGCACATGGCGGCGGGCAGCGGCCCCGGCGCTATAGGAAAGTTCAACCGGTTGAAATGGGCCGGGCCGCCGATCGCGACCGACAGGTTGGCGACGAGGGCGAGGTGACCCATCTCCTCCACCGCGACGCGGATGATGGAGGCGCGCCATCGGCGCACCGCCTCGCGCTGTCGCTCGGTCAGCCCGTCTTCGTCTTCCGTCTTCAGCGAAAACGCCGCATAGAGATAGGTGCACATCAATGTGTGCTCGACCTCGGCCGCCTCGCCCAGCATGCCGATCAGCTGCTCGCGCGAGGTGATGTGATCCGCCCCCATCAGGGGCGTTTCCTCGATGATGTCCGCGATGGCGGATCCGGTCTGTTCGTCCATGGCATGCGTCCCTACCTCATTTCAACACGGCGCACGCGTCATGGTTCCACGGTTACGCGGGTCCTGGCAAAACCGGGCGCTGCCGCTGTCACAACGCCGTGTTGTTCGAATTCACCCTATGCGTCTGGGCGCGTTCCGGGCATGGGGAGACGTGACTGTCCCCTCCGACACGGAAATTCCGACCGCATCGCCCGCTCACGCCGCCCCGACGGCCAAGCTGTCCGGCGCCAAGGTCGACCTGACGCAAGGATCGATCCAGGGTCACATATTGCGCATGCTGGGACCGTTCAGCCTGGCCGTGATCGCCATGATCAGCACCGGGCTGGTCGATAGTTTCTTCCTCGGCAATCTAGGCGGCGAGGCCAATCCGCAGGCGGGCACTATCGCCCTGGCGGCGCTGGGCATCGCCTTCCCGCTCACCTTCATCGGCAATTCGGCCAATATCGGCCTGGGCGCAGGCACGATGAGCGCCGTCAGCCGGGCGCTGGGCGAGGGCGAGACGGAACGGGCGCGACGCCATGGCGCCGCCGCCATCCTGTTCGCGCTCCTGGTCATGAGCGGTCTCGTGACCCTCATGGTGCTGACCATGCCCACTGTGGTACGCGCGATGGGAGCGAGCGGGGAAGTGCGCACCGAGGCCCTGTCCTACCTCGCCATATCCCTGCCCGGCCTGGTGATCGTGGCCGTCAGCTCCATGTGCAACAACACGCTGCGCGCGCACGGCGAGGCGATGTTGCCATCGTCCATCATGATACTGGGCGCGGTACTGAACATGCTGATCGACCCTTTCCTAATCTTCGGGATCGGTCCCTTCCCGCGCATGGAGGTGGCGGGCGCGGCCCTGGCCACCGTGATCGGCAATGCGGTGGCGGCCGTGTACGGGCTGTTCCTCGTGCGCTTCGTTCGCGACGCGGTCCACTTCAGAGGCATCACCCTCTCCACGCTGCGCCATGCCTGGGCGACGATCGCGGCCGTCGGCGTACCCGCCATGGGCACCAACATCATCGTGCCGGTCGGTACTTTCTTCGCCACGGTCGCCGTGACGCGCATGACCTCGGAAGTGGGCCTCGCCGCCTTCTCCCTAGCGTCCCGATTGGAGCTGCTCAGCGTCGGGCTGCTCTATGCGCTGTCGGCCTGCATCGGCTCGGTGACGGGCCAGAACGGCGGTGCGGGCCGCACCGACCGGGTGGAGGAAGCGTTCCGCATCTCCTACCGCATCTGCATCATCTGGAGCACGTTTATGGCCGTCGTGCTGGCGATGGCCGCGCGGCCGCTGCTGAGCCTGTTCTCCAACGACCCGGCACTAATCGACATGGCGGTGCCCTACTTCTACATCGTGCCGGTGACCATCTTCGCCTACGGCTTCGTGTTCGTGACGGCGGCCGGCTTCAACGCGCTGGGCCGGCCAAAATACGGCTTCGTCTTCACCTTCATCCGCTCGCTCGTCCTCTATGCGCCGCTCGTGGCGCTTGGCACGTGGCAATACGGTCTGATCGGGGCGTTTGGCGGCATTGCCATCTCCAACCTGCTGTCCGGCTTCGTCGCACGGTATTGGTCGCTTCACCGCGCGCCCATGACGGCGAGGAAA
>JBCCCX010000070.1:0-13078 GCA_039033275.1 Pseudomonadota bacterium
AAGGCCGGGCAGGGCGTCCCCGTCGGCGTCGGCCAACCGAGCCTCTATGTGGAGCAACTGACGGTGGGCGGGACGGCGTAAGGCCCGACCCTAGCCCCACGGATTTGCGTCCCCGGTAGGGGTCTAAGAACGGCGAAGCCGTTCGTCGCAAATCCTGTCGCGCAGCGACACGCGCCCCAAAGGGCGCGAAGGAGAACTCGATACGCAAGCCCCTCCTCGCGTCAACGCCAAGACGACCCCCCGAAGTCCACTCAGCGCAGACCTGGGCTCGACCTCATGGCCCCCGCAACAGGTCCAGGAACATCGGCAGGAAGCGAAAACGCACGCCCCCTTCTCTCTCACTCCGATAGGTCGAACTCCGCGCGGAAATCCCGCGCCTCTTCGTCTTCCGTCGCCGGGCGCGCCAGCGCGTAGGCCAGCCGGTCGCCGTCCAGCGTGAATGTCCACACATTGGTGTTGGACCGGGCGATGCCGTTTTCGGTGAAGTTGGCCTTCGTCTGTTCGTCCGCCGGAAAGCTCTGCCGGAAGGCCGTCCCGCCATCGCTCGCCAGGCCGCCATACTGCGTCACGGGTGAGGGTGAACCGTCCGGCTCCATATGTTCGTGGCGGAACAACAATCCGCCTGTCTCCGGCTGGCTCAACACCCAAGTGCGCGACGCGTCCGCCCCGACCGCCAGCGGCATGCGGATGACGTTCGGCGCGCACTCGACCGGACCGACCGTCAGTACCTGCCCGATCCAGTCGGCGTCAACCGCCTGATCGCTCACGACCTGGCCCTCCACCGTGCGGTCGCAAAGGGCGGTCATGTTGCTGAAGAAGGCGTCCTTTGGATCGTTTGCTTTGGCACCAGTCAGTCCGCTGGAGGAGTTAGAACTGGGTAAGCATGCGCAAAGCGTTGCGCATGCAAAGACCAAAACAGAATGGTTTATCGACCTGAAAGACGTCTTGTCAGTCATTCCGGCTCTCTCGATAAAATTTATCAGGTCGCAGAACTCCTAATACTGTCTCCCCCTTAGAAGCGTCTAAAAGGGAATGTCTCTTTTCTCCTTTTAAGAACGACGTTCGGCCATGAAAGGCCATCAGAACTAGAGCGGCAACGGTCACACAAGCCATCGTCAATTTTAGAAAAGAGAAGTCTGCATCTGACGGAAACCCTATTCCGTCCAGCATGCTCATTGCAAAGAGGATTAGCCAACATAGAAACACGAACAGGCTCACAAGTTGATTGACACGCGAAACCGAATAAGCTCCAGCGCTGGTGAGCATATCTTTGTGGAAAAATTTTAGAGATTTTCGGTCCATAAGGACCATTTTGTAGACAGGGCCGGAATAACTATTCTCAAGAGCGTCTACATGAAACTCCCAATTTTCCTGCCAGAACTTACTTGCCTTATTCGTCAATATCCATGCGAACGAAATTACAACACCAAGACTGGCGGTGATGGTTTCTGCCTGCCAAAGCTTTAAATCCTTCGACGCAAAATAGGCAACGAAAAGCGCGGCGATTAGCGTCCAAAGATAGTTAGTTCGCCGCCAGTAGTGTTCGATTTCAAACCGTCGGTTTTCGAGAGCAATCGTATATGCTGTCTCGTTTAGCGCGGACTTATCATAGCCGGTTTTTAAAGCGTCACAGATATCAGTTTTCATAATGGTAGCAGCGGGCCAAACATGATCGTCAAGGTTTTTAAAGCTACGTATCCACATCCGCGTCCAACGCATTGCTTATGATGAACTCCCGCCGCGGCTCCACCACGTCGCCCATCAGCTTGGTGAACAGGTCGTCGGACGCGTCCGCGGCCTCGATCTTGACCTGCAGCAGGCTACGGGCATTGGCGTCAAGCGTGGTTTCCCAGAGCTGGTCGGGGTTCATTTCGCCCAGGCCCTTATAGCGCTGGATCTTGAATCCCTTGCGGCCGATGGCGAAGATGGTCTCCAGCAACTGCGCCGGGCCGTTGATGGCGACCGCGTCCGCATCGCCGCGGCGGAACATGGCCGTGCCGTCGAACGTCTCGCGCAAGCTCTCGCTCATCCTGTGCAGGCGGCGGGCGTCGGCCGAATCCCGGAAGGCCGGGCGCAGCGCGTAGCCTTCCGTCACGCCGCGCACCTCGCGGCTCACCACCAGCGCGCCGTCATCGTCATACTGGGCGGACCAGCCATCCTCGCCCTCGTCGGCGATGCGGTCCAGCCGCTCGGCCGCGCCGGGCAGCAGGTCCTCGGTCTCCTCGGTCGTCAGCACGCCGCTAATAGCCAGTTGCGAAATTATGCTATCGGGCGCGCGGTGCTTGAGCCGGTCGATCAGCCCCTGCGCCTGCAACGCCTCCTTGGCGACACGTTTCAGGTCTTCGCCGGACACGACCGCGCCCGACGCCAGTTCCAGCGTCGCATCCTTGGTGCCCGCGTCGATGAGGTAGTCATCCAGCTCCGCCTGGTCCTTGATGTACTGGACGCTCTTGCCGCGCTCGACTTTGTAGAGCGGCGGCTGGGCGATGTAGAGATAGCCGCGCTCGATCAGCTCCGGCATCTGGCGGTAGAAGAAGGTCAGCAGCAGCGTGCGGATATGCGCCCCGTCCACGTCGGCGTCGGTCATGATGACGATCTTGTGGTAGCGCGCCTTGTCCGCGTCGAAATCCTCGCGCCCGATGCCCGTGCCGAGCGCGGTGATCATGGTCCCGATCTCCTGAGACGACAGCATCCGATCAAACCGCGCGCGCTCCACGTTAAGGATCTTGCCCTTGAGTGGCAGGATGGCCTGGTTCTGGCGGTCGCGCGCTTGCTTGGCGGAGCCGCCTGCAGAGTCGCCCTCCACGATGAAGATTTCGGACAAAGCCGGGTCGCGTTCCTGGCAGTCGGCCAGCTTGCCGGGGAGCGAGGCGATGTCGAGCGCGCTCTTGCGGCGCGTCAGGTCGCGCGCCTTGCGGGCCGCTTCGCGGGCAGCGGCGGCTTCGACGATCTTCTGGATGATCTGCTTGGCTTGGGTCGGGTTCTCCTCGAACCAGTCGCCCAGCGCTTCGCCCATGGCGCTCTCCACCACGGGGCGCACTTCGGAAGACACGAGCTTGTCCTTGGTCTGGGAGCTAAACTTCGGGTCCGGCACCTTGACCGAGAGCACGCAGGTCAGCCCCTCGCGCGCATCGTCGCCGGAGATGGCGACCTTTTCCTTCTTGGCGATGCCGCTCTGGGCCGCATATTTGTTGATGGTGCGCGTCAGCGCGCCGCGAAAGCCCGCCACATGGGTGCCGCCGTCGCGCTGCGGGATGTTGTTGGTGAATGCCCGGACATTTTCGTGATAGCTGTCGTTCCACCATAGGGCGGCCTCGACCGTGATGCCGTCGGCTTCCTTCTCCACCACGATGGGCGCGTCGATCACGGCCTGCTTGTTGGCGTCCAGATGGCGCACGAAGGCCTCGATCCCGCCCTCATAGTAGAGCTGCGTGACGATGGGCTCTTCCGGCCGCTCGTCCGTCAGCGTGATGTTCACGCCGGAATTCAGGAAGGCCAACTCGCGCAGGCGCCGCTCCAGCGTGTCGCGGTCGAACTCGGTCATGGTGAACGTGTCCTCGGAAGGCATGAAGCGCACTTCGGTACCCGTCAGCACTTTGACGCTGCCGTCGCGGCGCGTCTCTTCAGGGGCGTCGCCCACCACCTTGAGCGGCGAGACCGCATCGCCGTGGGCGAATTCCATCTCGTGAACCTGGCCGTCGCGCCAGATGCGCAGCCGGAGCCAGACCGACAGCGCGTTCACGACCGATACGCCCACCCCGTGCAGTCCGCCGGAGACCTTGTAGCTGTTCTGGTCGAACTTCCCGCCCGCATGGAGCTGGGTCATGATGACTTCGGCGGCCGATACGCCCTCTTCGCCGTGGATCGCCACGGGAATGCCGCGGCCATTGTCGCGCACGGACACCGACCCGTCCGGGTGCAGCGTGACTTCCACCTTGTCGGCATGACCGGCCAGGCTTTCATCGATCGAATTATCCACGACCTCGTAGACCATGTGGTGCAGGCCGGAGCCGTCATCCGTATCGCCGATATACATGCCCGGGCGCTTGCGCACGGCGTCGAGGCCCTTGAGGACCTTGATGGAATCGGCGCCGTATTCGGCGGGTTGTTCGGGGATCGGGGCGGCTTCGGACATACGGCTCGAATCAGTCGTTTCGGATACATTACATATAGAGCCTGCACGGCCCGAATGCACGGACTGGGCTGTGGGGAAAAGCAAGCCTGCGACCGGCCGCGTATGTGTCACCTCCCGGCACGGATGTTGACTGGAGAAAACGCAGTCCGGCCCTAAGGCGTGTCCATGACCTACCCTCCTCCCTACTACACGGACGATGACCCTGGCTTCGCGCTGCGGCTGGCGGCGGAGCATCCGTTCGCGCTGTTGGTCGCAGACGGGCTGGAGGCGACGCACTTGCCGCTGCTCCGCCGCGAGGGACCGGCGGGCGGCCTCGAAGGCGGCATGCTGCTCGGCCACGTGTCGCGCGGCAATCCGATTGCGGCGCGCCTGGAGGCGGGCTGCGATGCGCTGGCCGTGTTCTCGGGCCCGCACGCCTATGTGTCGGCGCGGCTCTATGACGATCCGGCCGCGAATGTCCCGACGTGGAACTACGCCGCCGTCCAGGCCCGGGGCCGCCTACGCGCCATGCCGGATGCGGAGCTGCCCGCTCACCTGGCGGAACTGGCGGATACGTTCGAGGGGCCGGACGGGTGGTCGGTCGGGGACGCGCCGGACTATGTGGCCGCGATCGCGCGCGGGATCGTCGGCGTGGTGCTGGACATCGAATCGGTGCGGGCCTTTCGCAAGATGAGCGCAAACAAGCCCCCGGCCATACGCAAACGTATCATTGACGCGGCCCGCGCGGACGGCGAACACGCCTTCGCCGACGAAATGGCCCGATCCGAAATGGCCCAATCCAGGGAGACAAGATGACCGACCTTCTACGCTACGACCTATCCGACGATGTCGCCACCATCCGGCTGGACGACGGCAAGGCCAACGCTTTCTCCAACGCCATGTTCGATGCGGTGAACGCCGCCATGGACAAGGCGGACGCGGAGGCCAAGATCATCGTGCTGCGGGGCAAGGACGGCATCTTCTCCGCCGGCTACAATCTCAAGGAGCTGATGCTAGGCGGCGACACGGCCGTGAACCTCGTGCGGCGCGGCAGCGAATTCGCCGTACGCATGATGGAGACGAAGAAGCCCGTCATCTGCGCGGGCGACGGGCATATCGTGGCGCTGGGCGCCTTCCTCTTCCTCGCCGCCGACTACCGTATCGGGAAAAACGGCCCCTTTCAGGTCGGCCTGCCGGAAACGGCCAAGGGTCTGCCCATGCACAATTTCGGCCGCGAACTGGCCTTTCCGCGCCTCAACCAACGCTACTTCTCCCGCGCCTTCATCAATGGCGAGATGTTCACGCCGGAGCAGGCCGTGGATGTCGGCTATCTGGACGAGGCGGTGGACGATGTGGACGCGTCCGTGGCCAAGGCCGTTGCCTTCTTCAAATCGGTCAGCCTCCACGCCTTCGCCATCAACAAGCCGCGCGGTCATCAAAACCTAATGCCGGTGCTGAAAGCCGCCATAGAAGATGATATGGACCTCAAGGTTGGGTGAAACGCCCGCGACCGACCGAATCGGGCTCGATGTCGCCAACCGGGCAGAGCTACGCGCCTGGCTTCTGGAGAATGCCGACCGGCGAGACGGGCTGTGGATGCGGCGCTACCGCAAGGGACAGGCCCGCTACATCGAGATGGGCGAGATCGTGCGGGAATTGCTGGCGCATGGCTGGGTCGATAGTTCGGTGCGTAGATTCGACGAGATCAGTTCGCTGCTGCGCATCAGCCCGCGCAATCCGAAAAGCGCCTGGTCTGCGATCAACAAGGCCCATGTGGCCCGCATTCGCGCTGACGGATCGATGACGCCGAGGGGGGAAGCGCTGATCGCGGCGGCCAAATCCAACGGTATGTGGGGTTTCCTCGACGATGTCGAAGCCGGGATCGTGCCGGACGACCTGGCCGCCGCCCTGGACGCGGCCGGCGCGCGCGGCACGTTCGATGGTTTTCCGCGATCGAACCGCCGCGGCATTCTGGAATGGATCAAGCAGGCCAAGCGGGCGGAGACGCGGGCGACCCGTATATCGGAAACGGCGCGGCTGGCGGCGCAAGGTCTGCGCGTCCTGGCCCCGGAGGCGAAGGGGCGATGAAACGCGTCTCCATCGACCTGCCGGACGGCACGCTGTCGGCCTTGCGCTTCGGCGATCCGGACGCGCCGCTACGGCTTGTCTTCTGCCATGCCAACGGGTTCAATGGGCAGGCCTATCGCAGGTAATCGAGCCGTTGGACGTTCCGGCTTTGGCGTTGGATCTGCGCGGACACGGCCTGACGGCGCTGCCGACCGATGTCGGTGCGCTGAACAATTGGCAGCTCTTCGCCGAAGACATCGCAGCCGTGTTCGAACGGGTCGTGACGGAGCCCGTCCTGCTGGCCGGGCACAGTTACGGCGCGGTCAGCGCCATGCTCGCCCTGCCGCGCATCAGCTCCAAGGTGGCGGGCTATGCGGGCTTCGATCCGGTGATGGTACCCTGGCTGTTCCGGCAGATCGCGCGCGCGCCCGCGGGCCGGGCTTTTATGAAGCGGCGCATCCCGATCGCGCGCAAGGCGGGGCAGCGCAAGGCGCGCTTCGACAGCCGGGAGGCGGCGTTCGCGCGCTATCAGGGGCGCGGGGCCTTTCGCAGCGTGCCCGACGCCGTGCTGCGCGACTATCTGGACGGCGGCCTGGTCGGATCGGACGCGGGCGTGCGCCTGGCGTGCGATCCGCTGTGGGAGCAGGCCATCTTCGTGGCGCAGGCCCACAACGTCTTCGACGCCGTCCCGCATCTGCCCGGCAATAGCCACATCGTCTTCGCCGGGGCGCACGGCAAGGTCAGCACGGCGGGGCAGCGCCGCGCCATCCGGCGGCTCAGCCCGGAGGCGCGCGTCGATTACCGCAATGACCTGACCCATCTGTTCCCGTTGCAGAAGCCGGCGTTCGCGGCGTCGGTCCTGCGCGGCGTGCTGGAGGGATGCCCCTAGGCATCCGGGGCCAGCGACGGGACCGCCGCCGCCATAAGGGTTTCGATCTGCCCGGGCGTCGCCTTGGTCAGCTTGCGCGCCTTCAGGTCGAACAGCCCGCCTGCCGCATAGCCCGATGCGACGCTCTCGCCCGTCACCGTGTTCAGCACATTGTGCATGATGATCCGCGTATAGGGATTGGCCGAGACCACGGCGGGACGCAAATGGTAGAGATCGCCCGCCTCCAGCAGGCTGTGCATGTGAACCCGGATCTCCAGCACCACGGCCGAACCGCCGCTCGCCATGTAGGCAGGGTCGGTAAATTCCGGCCAGCCGTCGGAGAACCATCCCAGCGTCGTCGTGATGCGGCGGAACAGGCGCGAGAACGGCACGTGCCCGGCGGGCATCGTCTCAGCCGGAAGGAAGATGCCGCCGCCCACGTCGGCCGCGCCCAGGCGTTCCAGCGCGGCCGCGTCCGGGGCAGGCAGGTCCCAGTCGAGCGACAGGTTTCGCGGCCGGGCGGGGGCGGGCATCTGGTCCGTGTGGGCGTCGGCGGCCCCGCGCAGCCGCGACGGCCACGGGAAGGTGCGGTCGTCGGGGATGTATATGTGCTCGACCACTTCGCGCAGGGTCGCCGCGATCCGCCCGTCCCTATGATACATGACATGCCCGACCTCGGCCGTCTCGGCGTGCAGGGCGATCAGCGCGCTCTCGATGCGCAAGGGGCTGCCCGGACGGGCCTCGGCCAGATATTTGATGTGTATGTCGCGGGAGCGCACCGTGGAGTGCGCGCCCGGCTTGAACGCTTCCACAAGGCCCAATCGCACGAACAGGCCCATGCGGGCCTGTTCGAACTTGTCGATGTAGAAGGACATGTTGAGATGGCCGAGCTCGTCGCACTCCCATGCGGAGCAGTCCCCGGCCCAACTTGTGGTGAACATGGCGGGGTCAGGCCGCTTGGCGGCAGTCGGCGCAGGTGCCGTAATGCTCGATCACGCTTCTGTTGATCTGGAAGCCCGCCGGCTTGCAGTCGGCATGGTCGTGGGCATGGCGTTCCTCCACCGCGCTGCAGCGTTCGCAGATGAAGAACTCCGCCAGGTCGCCCTCATGGCTGTGGTCGCAGGCGACGAAGGCGTTCAACGCCTCGACGCGGTGGACGAGTCCCAGGCGCGACAGGAAATCGAGCGCGCGGTAGACCGTCGGCGGCTTGGGGCTGCCGCGCTCCGGCTTGAGACGGTCGAGCAGGTCGTAGGCCTTCACCGCCCCGCCATCCTCGATGACGAGTTCCAATACATGTTCGCGCAAAGGGGTGAACCGCTCCCCTGCGGCTTCGCAGACTTGGCGGGCCTGCGAGATGCGTTGCTGGAGGGTCGTGCCGGACATAGGCCGCAGATAGGTGATAGAAGTGGAATTGGCAAACGGCCAGGCCGCGCCTTTCGTCCGTCCGTACCAGGGGATCAGGGCGCGCCGCCGACCTGAAACGCGTGGTTGAAGCGGTGAGGGCCATCGGCTATGGCGCGGCCTTCGCCGATGGGGCGGGGCGGTGCCGAACGAACGGGACGGGCGCGCCACGTTCTTTTCGCGCAAGCCGGACCCGGCCCGATCGGATCGGCGGACAGATTTTCCAAACACGACCCTCCCGACCAGACAAGAGAAGACAATGGCCGAAGCGCAGCAATCCCCCGTGACCGGAAACGTCATGTTCTACCAGAAGCCGGTTCCGCTGAACCGCGAAACGCACAAGAACACCGGCGTCATGGCGGTCGACAAGCCGTTCGAGTTCATGTCCACGACCCATTTCGTGCCGCTGACGGCGGGCGAGTTCGTGCCGGCCGCCGCCAGCTTCCCGATCATCTTCGCCGGCGATGAGCGCGCCCCGCTCGCCGTGATGGGCATCCGCCAGCAGGAGAACCTGTTCGTGGAGAACGGCGTCTTCAATAACGACTTCTACCTGCCGGCGTTTGCGCGCCGCTACCCGTTCGTGCTGGCCGGCGACCAGACCGAGGAAGGCCGCTTCGTGGTCTGCGTGGACGAGGCCGCGACCTGCATCACCGACAAGAACCCGACGCAGATGCTGTTCAATGGCGAGCAGCTGTCCGACTTCACCCAGGAGGCCTTCACCTTCCTGCAGAATTTCGAGCAGGACCGCCGCTCCACCCAAGCCGTGATCGACGAGCTGAAATCCCTCGACCTGTTCGAGCCCAAGGACATGCACTTCCAGGGGCAGAACGCGGACGGCACCCCGGCTGAGCGCCAGAAGATTGCCGACTATTTCGCCGTGTCCGAGGAAAAGCTCCGCGCCCTGCCGGCCGAGACGCTCAAAAGTATGACGGAGCGCGGCCTGATAACCTTCATCAACGCCCACCTCATCTCGCTGTCCAACTGGCAGCGCCTGGTCAACATGACGCTGCGTCGCGCAGCCACCGAGCAGAAAGCCGCCTAACGCGTATTTCGCTACGATCCCTTTTCGTGCGAGCCCCGGTCTTCGGCCGGGGCTTTTTCATGTTTGCCTAGTTTTCCGCGCCCAACAGGAAATGGCCCGACAGCGCTGCGATGGGCGTGTCGAAACTGTCCTGCCAGGCGCGCACGCGCACATTGGCCACGCGCGATCCCTGCTTGAAGATCTGGGCGCGCGCGAACGTGTCCACGGGCCGGCCCCGGCGCAGATAGTCGATATTGATCCCGATGGGCCGCGGCAGCTCCCGGCCCGGATTGGATAGGATCAGCTGCGCGATGGCGCAGACTTCCATGAAACCGCCGACGCCGCCGCCATGCAGGGCGGGCAGGGTGGCGTTGCCGATATTGCTCTGGCGGAACGGCATGAGCAGGGTGAATTCCTCGCCCATGAAGTGCGGCTGGATGCCCAGCGTCTCGGCATAGGGGATGCGACCGAGACGGTCGCGCAGGTCCCCTGCCGGGTCGTTTTCCGCGGCCGCTTCCCGACCCTTGTCCGCATCGCTCATCGGCTCGCCCTTTCCACGGCGGCGCGGCGCGCCTCCGCCTTTTCCAGCCGCGATCGGATCGCGTCCTCGAAGGATAGGCGCGGCCCCGTGCTCATGAAAGTCGCCTGCGCGGTTGCGACCGGGTCGGCCTCGTCACCGTCATGGGCGACGGCCCGCAGGAAAGCGACATGCTTGGTTGTCTTGTAGCAATGGGCCGAGCCGATGATGGTCTCGCCGGGCTTGGCGGCCCGCTGATAGTCGATCCGCAGGGACAGGGTCGCCAGCGCGCCGAGTGTGTCGAAGCCGGTGAAGGCCGCCAGGCCGCAGGCCTGATCGAGCAGGGTCGTGACCGCCCCGCCATGGACCACGCCCGTCCGCGCATCGCCGACCAATGCGTCGGAATAGGGCAGGGACAAGGTCGCCTGGCCTGCCCCGACCGCCACGAAACCGATACCCAGCTCCTTGGCGTGGGGCGTGCTGCGGATCATGGTCGCGCCGACCTCCCAGAACAGCTTCAGCCGTTCGTCCATGTCCATGCTCATGGCGTAATTCCCTTCAGCACGCGGCCAGGGCCGCGAAGGCGGCGTCGATCACCCGATTGGCGCGCGGATCGCCCATCAGATATTCCTGCTGCCGGTTCATGACGTAGGCACCGTGCAGCCCCGTCTGCGGATCGGCGAAGACGGCCGACCCGCCCCAGCCCGAATGGCCCAGACCGTCGGCGTTCGGGCCATAGTTGAAGTTCGGCGCGTTGCGCATCAGCCCGGCCGCGAAGTCGATCGTGAAGGGCAGGACGGCGTCTTCGCCCACGATCCGGGACCGGGTTGCGTCTTGTCGCACGGATTCGCTCAGCACCGTCCGGTCCTTCACCCGTCCCGTCGCGAAGGCCTGCATCATCGCCCCGATCCCGGCCGCCGTGGCCTGGGCATTGGATCCCGCCATCTCGGCTTCGCGCCACGCATCGCCGCTGATGCGCGCGGGCGAGGACCAGGGTTTCAGAAAGGCAACGCGCTTGGCCTCCGTCAGGGGGCCGAGATCGGCCATGGCGCGTGGCTTGACGAGCTGTGCGACGCGCCCATTGTCGGCCGGGTCGATCCCGATATGCACATCCGCCCCGGCGGGGCCGGCCAGGTCTTCTGCCAGAATGCGGCCCAGGCGGCGGCCTTGCGGGTCGGAACGGCGCGCCACTTCGCCGGCGAGGAAGCCGAACGTGACGGGGTGGTAGCCGCTCCGGCTGCCCGGTTCGAAGAGTGGTTCCTGGTTCTCCAGCACGGCCACGACTCTGTCGAAGTCGACCCAGTCTTCCGGCGAAAATCCGGGATCGGTGATGCCGACCAGGCCGGACTGGTGGCTCATCATCTGGGCCAGGGTCAGCTCAGCCTTGCCGTGGGCGGCGAATTCCGGCCAGATGTCCGCGACGGGTGCGTCATAGTCCAGCCGCCCCGCTTCCACGAGATGCGCCACGACCAAGGCCGCCATGGCCTTGCCGCTGGAATAGACCGAAAACAGGGTGCGGGGGCCGACTTGGGCGGTGCGCTTTCGGTCGGACCAGCCGGCGTACAGATCGACCAGCGGTTCGCCGTTGCGGAAGATCGCCACTTGGCAGCCCAGCTCGCCGTTGCCTTCGAAATTGCGGAGCACGGCTTGCCGCACGGGTTCGAAACCCGGCGCGACATGGCCGGACAGCGGAATGTCGGTTTCGCTCATGGCGACGTCTCTACCGCCAGTCGGGGCGCACCGCCATCGTCGTCGAGAAACTTCTGGGCACGGATCAGGGGAAGCTCGCCCGCATCCGTGCGGTCCGCTTCGCCCATCACAGCGAAAACGGCCGACACCGAGCGGGTCAGCGCCTCGCAAGGCTCCGTGCCGTGCAGGCGCTGGCCGAGATAGGCGGCCGCCAACGTGTCGCCCCCGCCATTCGGCACGCCTTCATAGCGGTCATGCATGACCCTGTGCGCGCGCCCGCCCTCGAACAGGGTCGCGCCGATGCGCGCGCCATGCGCCACGGACGTGACCAGCGTCTCCTCAACGCCCGTCAGCGGACGGGGCGGCGTGTCGGACGCCTCGTCCAGACTGCCGGTGATAAAGCGCCATTCCCACAGGTTGGGCGTGGCGATGTGGGCGCGCGGGATCAGCCGGTCGCAAATCGCCTCCGCTCGCGCCTCCGGCACGTAGAGCCCGCCGCCGGATCGGCTGCCGTCGCCCATGACGGGATCGACTAGGACACGGGTGGGGCGAAGCGCGTCGATGATCCGGGCGGCCAGCGCGACATGCCCCGTTTCGCCCATATAGCCGGTCATCACCGCGTCGAACCCGTGGCCGCGCGCCTCCATCTGCGCATGGACGGCGTCCCACATGCCGGACAGCTTCGCGGTCGGCACGACGTCGCCGCCGGGCGGCCCCCAGCCGGGATGGCGCCCGAACAGGGTCGTCGGCAGGACGGTCACGTCGATGCCCATGCGGCGCAGCACGAAGGCGCTCACGACGGAACCGACATGGCTGGACGCGGTGAAGGACGAGATCAGGAGGACGCGGGACACGGGCCAGGCGATGCCCGCCCGCCCGTCAAGTCGTCAAGAGGACTTGCATGCGCAGTTGCGGGTCGTCTCGCTTCCGCGAGCGCGCGCGGCCTCCACGCAAATCTTTTACGGCTGCAGGATGTTGGAGTCGGTCTCGATGCCCGTCGCTACGCGAGTGTGCGGAGGGGCTTTCTATCGGTGCGAGAGCTTGACCGCTGTCTCGCTCCCGGTCGTCGAGAGCGTCAAGAGAATAGCCTTTCAAAACTGTTGGAATCTCGAGACCGTCTCGTTACCGAGGCTCGAATCCGTGAGGGTTGATGCATTCGAAGGATGCCCACGCCTGTCGAGGGACAATTTCTTCGCGCCGGACCACGTCAAAAACACGCTTCCCGCCTCCTTTCTTGGGGGTCTTGAGTGGTGACTCCAATAACGTGCTATGTGTTATTGTAAAATGTCTTTTCCCTGAATCATCAATCCTAGCATGCAGTACCCCCGAAGCCTCTCTTCTTCAGAGACTCGCAGTGTGTCACCGGTCACCCATCCAATGCCGGAAGTTCCGACACAACGC
>JBCCCX010000071.1:0-13038 GCA_039033275.1 Pseudomonadota bacterium
GGAAGACGGCGCGCTGGGCTGGGCCTTGTCGGGCCGGTACTACACTTATGGCGGCGACAGCGCTTGGAAGAATGCCGCGCGCAGCGGTCTGGGCTTCCAGATGGGCAAGGAGCGCTCGATCAACCTGAACGGGACGGTCGACGTCAATTTCAACGAAAACACGACGGCGATCTTCAGGCTCGGCTACACGCGCGACGAGGACGGACCGCGTCCTTTCGGCCTGATCGGCGCGGAGCAGAACAACTGCTTCCCGGGCTACCGGTCGGGCGCTTACTACGATCCGCAAGGCGGCCTGCCGCCTTTCCTGGTCGGTGTTGCGCCTTTCGCCAACATCTTCCCGAATACCGTCACGACCGACAGCCCCTTCCAATATTTCTGCGGTGACCTGTCCCAGTTCGAGGACAATGCTCCCCTGCAGGACTTCGACGGCACGCCGGCCATCGGCGTGGAACGCGACCTGATCTTCGCCACGGCCCTGTTCGAGCACGACTTCGGCAACGGGTTCGACCTGAACCTGTCCATGGGCGTGCGCGACCAGACCTTGCAGACGGGTTCGGATTCCGATCACCAGGACGGCTCGCTCTTCTTTATCCCGATCTCGCCCTTCTTCTCCATTCCGTCCGCAAACGCGTTCCTGAACACGACCGGCACGTCGGAAGAGACGGACGTTTCGCTCGAAGCGCGCGTGTCGTGGGACAATGGCGGCATGATGCAGGCTTCTGCTGGTGCCTATTATTACGACTTCGTCGATGAATCCCGTGTCGGCTCCCTGGCGCGCGTCACCTCCGAAAACGAGCTCGGCCTGCAGCTGGATAACAAGTCCATCATTGAGAACGTCGCAGTCTTCGCAACGCTGGACTTCGATTTCACCGACCAGCTGCATCTCGCTCTGGAAGGTCGTTATCAGGAAGAGACCAAGGGCCGGACGGAATTCGACGCTAGTGGCTTTGCAAGCTACGACAACGAAGTCACGTTCGACGATCTCGTCTACAAGGCGATCCTGTCCTACGATATCAACTCGGACTTCTCGACCTACGCGTCCTACGCGCACGGCGTGAAGCCGGGCGGGATCAACGGGCCGACGGGCGCGGCGGCCAACGCTGAATTCTACCAGCCTGAAGAAGTCGAAGCCTTCGAGATCGGCCTGAAGGGCCGCGTTCTGGACCGGGGCCGGTTCGCAGTGTCCGCCTACTTCAACGACATTTCGCAGTACCAGCTGACGACTCCCGTCGAAAACGTCACGGGCGGGAACGTCAACTCCGTGGCCACGAACCAGGGCAATGCGGAGGTGCTCGGCGTGGAACTCGAAGCGAGCTACGATGTGAGCGATTTCATTCGTGTCGGCGGCACCTATGCGTGGACCGATGCGGAGTTCACCTCCGGGTGCGACGACTTCCAGTTCACATTGAACACAGGCGGCTTCCTGCTGGCGCCATTCGACCGCGCCAACCCGCCCGCCAACGGAACGATCTTGGGGTCGCCCAATGGCACGACGCCGCTCTATGACCCGGACGGCCGGTTCACAGGCAATCTGTCGTGCGACCTGACAGGCAACAATATCCCGCTGACGTCGGAGCATCAGGCTTCAGTCTTCGTACAGACGGACTTCCCGCTGACGGAGCGTATCAACGGCTTCGTGAACGCCGATTGGACTTTTGAAAGCTCCAAGTTCGTGCAGGTTCACAATCTGATGGAAACGGGCGAGACGAGCATCTTCTCCGGCCAAGTCGGCGTGAAGTTCGACAATGTTCGCGTGGAAATCTTCGGCCGCAATCTGTTCGACGAGCGCACGCCGCCTGCCGCGACGCGTTGGTTCGACCTGCTCGAAGGCTTCAACACGGTAAATAGCCGGATTCCGGGTGCGACCTCCATCGACCGCAATCTGACGGGGCCACGGTCGACCTTCCTGTCCTACCGCCGCGGCCGCCAAATCGGCGCGCGCGTCAAGGTGGATTTCTAGGGCGCGCAGTACCCTATGCCTATCGGCCCGGCGCGATGCGCCGGGCCTTTTTTGTACGGAGAACAAGATGAAACGCCTTATCCCCTTTCTAAGCGCTGCTTTTCTGATGACAGGTTGCGCGCAAACGGCCGAGAAGACGGCGACGAGTGTCCTGTCCGCCAGGGTCGCCGCCCCCGATGCGGACAGCCAGGCCTTTCCGACCGACCTTCGCCGGACATCCCTTATTGTCTCCGACATCGACGAAAGCCTGAAGCTCTATCGCGACGTGCTGGGTTTCGAGGTCAATTACGACACGGAAGTCACGATGAGCGGCGTCGCGCTACCGGCTGGCGAACCGGGCGCAAAGGCGCGGCTCGTCCTGCTATCCTCCAATGATCCGTGGGTGGGGTGGATCGGCCTGCTCGAATGGCTGGACCCGGCCTTGCCCGCGCCGGACAAGCCTCGCCGTCGGATGGGTGTGGGCGATGCCATATTGGTCTTCAACACGGAGGAGGTGGACGCCCATTGCGCTGCGGTGGCGGAATTGGACGGTGTCCATATCACGACGCCGGCGTCGAACACGACTTATCCGGGACGTGACGGTGCGCCCGATATCGTCGTGCGGACATGCTACCTATTCGACCGCGACGGCTATTTCATGGAGCTGAACAAAGTCCTTGACCGCGATGCCTACAATCAGGGTTAGTTTAAGGCGGCTCGGACGGAGCTGGATTAGGCCAGCATTCCTTCGACGTCCTTGACGATTCGCGCGATTTCGACAGGCTTGCTGCGGATGAGCGGGTTCTGGCCGACCATGGCTTCGCGGACATCGGCCGCGTTGCCGGTCAGAAACATGTAGGGCACGCCTTGGCGTTCGAGCTCGTGGGCGATGAATTCAGTCGTGCCGCCCGTGACATAGAAATCCAACAAGGCGCAGTCGGGCGTATTGTCATTATCGCTCTTGAGCGTCTTGAGCGCTTCGGGAACGGAGGCGAACGGACCGATCACGTCGAAGCCCGCATCGTCCATCACGCCCTCCATGTCGAGCGCGATAAATGGATCGTCCTCCAATATCATCACGCGGTAAGCCATGTCGGGTCCCAGTTCGGTTCGGTTCGCGTGCCGGGGTCGGCACACAACAGGAATGAGTCTTATGGTGATTCCGTTCCTGCCTAATTCCCGTAACTGAACATGAATTAAGTTACCGTCTTCTAAAGGAACTTCGATGTGCCCATGAAGCCTATGATGACGAGCAACACATAGGTCACCCGCACCCAGAAGCGCGACCGGTCCATCACGGCGCGTAATGGGAGTTCGGTTTCGTCCGCCGATCCCTTCTCGATCAGGGTCATCAAAGCCGGACCGACAGGCTTGAACCGCACGTCGATCATGATGGCCGCAATGAAGATCAGGCCGAACAGAAATGCTTTCCACGCCAGCCAGTCGGGGACGATCGGATCGTCCAGCACGAGGCTGACGAAACCGAGATAGAGGTAGCCGGCGGCGAGCGCCCATTTCAGGATCATCTCTATCTTGCGCAGCTTGGCGGCTCTCGGCGTCTGACCGGCCTTGTAGGCGGCCCAGACGAGATAGAGCCATCCCGCCGACACGATCCAGGCCAGAGCCAGCGCCCATCCCGGCAACACCCAATAGCTGCCCAGATGCGCCAGGGTGATCGAACTGCCGACCATGAGCGCCCACGCCGTGCGTGGCCCCATATCGACCATGACCAATACTTTGAGCAGCGCCAGCCGCTGATCGAGCGTGTAATCTTCGCGTTTACGGAATTGACCACCCAGCACCGCCACGCCGAGGTCTCCGCCCAACCAGAAGACATAGAGCAATATGTGAAGAAACAGCGCCCAGGTGTAGAGGTCCGTCACGTCAACTCCTCCAGCTCCACCAGTTCGTACCAGGTCTGCATGTAGCCGCCGACGCCGCCCTGCAGGAAGAAGCCTTGCGCGTCGCGCGAACACCACATCTCATAAGGGGGGTGTTCTTCGGGCAGGCCTTCGGCCGTGTCGACAATGGAGAACTTTCGCGCTTCAAACGTGCCCGCGCCGACCGAGACCGTCTCATCGCCTTCGTAGACGATGCCGAAATCGAGCGGGAATAGCTCCGGGCCCGTCGCGCCCCGATGGTCGGGCGAACTCATCATGACGCGTTTCAGGTTCAGCTTGCCGGGCTTGGCGTCCATCGGGAAGAGACGGCCGAGAAAGCCGTCATTGACGATAGCATGATGGCCGAACCAGGGCGTGCGAGCGTCAATGGCGATCTCTGCACGGTTCGGACCGAGCGCTTTGTTGTGTCCGTTGAAGCGGGCGTGGGATTCATCGAATTGAAACCAGCCGCAGCCCTCATAGACGCCGCCAACGGACAGGCGGGAGTAGCCGTCAATGGGGGCCATGGTGGCGGTCTCGAAGCTGGCGACCACGTCGCGCAACACGTCGGGCGCGTCGTCGATCTCGGTATGGGCATGCAGGACGGAGGTGCCGTCCGTCTGTTCGTGCAAGGTGAAGGTCTCGCGCCCGCGATCCTCGTTCATCCGGTCGGGCTTTTTCGACGTGTAGGCGATCCGCCCGCGCCATGTCCTGTGCGTCCTCATAGGGTCACCACCGCCTTTCCGACGTTTTGGCCGCGCACGAGCCGTTCCATCAACCCGCCCGCCTCTTCGAGCCCGTGGACCTCGTCATGGACGTAGCGGATCGTGCCGGACTTGACGTGCGGTGCGACTTCGGCCCGGAATTCGTCCCACCGGTCGTAATAGTCGTAGACGACCAGCCCCATCATCTGCGCGCGTTTGCCGACGATCATGCCGACGCTGGTCATGGCGGGCGCTCCGCCATGATAGTGACCGGCCAATCCGCACAGCACGACGCGGCCGTAGAGGTTGAGCTTGGACATGGCGAGGGCGAGCATCGCATCGCCCACATTCTCGAAGTGGACATCCAGCCCGCGGGGCAGGGCGTCGGCCAAGCCGGCTTCCCAGCCCTCCTGCTTGTAGTCGAGACAGGCATCGAAGCTGAACATGTCGGTCGCCAGCGCGCACTTTTCCGGCCCGCCCGCGATCCCGACCGTACGCGCTGCGCCGCGCACGCGCGCGATCTGGGCCGCCGTCGCGCCGACAGGCCCCGATGCCGCGTCCACCATGAAGGTCTCGCCCGCCTTGATGTCCGCCAGTTGCGTCACGCCCGCCCAGGCGGTCAGGCCCGGCATGCCCAAAACGCCGATATAGGCGTCCAGCGGTGCGGCATCCGGGTCGATCTTCTGGCAGTCGCAGGCGGAAAGGGCGGCGGTCTCGACCCATCCGCCTTCCATGGAATGGATATGGTCGCCGACGGTAAAATGCTCCGACCGGCTCTCTATCACTTCGCCAACCACCGCGCCGGGGATGAGGCCGGTGCCGGGTTTCGGCGCGGGCTCGCCCATATGCTGACCGCGTAACCGCGTGCCGACATAGGGGTCGAGCGAGATGTGCTTCACCCGAACCAGCACGCCCTTGTCGGGGCAGGCGGGAGTGTCGACGTCGATCAGCGCAAAATCCGCTGCTGCCGGCTTGTCGGTCAACGCGTGCTTGAGGACGACCTGTTTCATGTTTCGACGATCTCGTAGAGCGTTCCATCAGGAGCCGCGGTGGTGAAGGCGCGTTTGCCGCCATAGATGAACCCGGATGGCGTGATGGCTGTCGCACCGGCCAGCTCGAGCACGGCGTCGAATTCCGTATGATGGAATGTCGCCGCTGCAATGCCCGGAAGCAGATGTCCATCGCGGCGCGGACGGGCTGTCGATCCTTCCGGGTACTGGTCGATCTCCAGGAAACAGTCGCGGTCGTGCGTTACGGTCGCCAGCGTGTGGGGCGTGCCGTCGGGCAGGCCGTGCGCCTTGTTGATCATGGTATAGTTGATGTCCATCGTGCGGCCTGGCGAGAGCAAGAGCGTTGTTTCAAGCCAGTCCAGATGCGCCTGCATGTCGGGCGATCCGGCCACCAGGATGAACAGGCTGTCGATCAGGCTGGACGCGCGCGGCAGGTCGTATTGCGGCAGGTCTTCGTTGATCTGAGTGAGGTAGACCACTTCCCGGTCCGGTCCCATCACCTGCATGGGGTAGATGGCGTCGAGACCCACGATCTTCTTAGGCGGGCCGATGATCTCGAAAGGGCTTTCCTCCATGCGGGCATTCACGGCGTCCGTGTCCTGCGTGCAGATCTCCACCGCATTCCAGCCATAGGTCTTCAGCGGTTCGTAGTCCGGATGCGGGTCCTGCTCCACGAAACGCAGGAAGACGTTGCGGCCCGACGCCGGGCGCAGCGTGACCTGCCGCCGTCCGGCCGCGTTGTTGGCGTTCCAGCTTTCGGCCACTTGCGCATCCAGCGTGCCGTCCTCGACCAGCTCGTAGTCGAGCCAGCGCGAATACCACTCAACCGACCGGTCGAGATCGGACGCGGTGAGGGTTGCAGCGCGGATCAGGTGCACGGATTCAGTCCCAGCGAGCCCGGATTGACGCGCCCGTCCGGGTCCAGCAGTGCCTTGATGCCTTGCAGAAGCTGCTTCGCCTCGTCCGACATGTTGTCGAGATAGGGATAGGTTCGCCCGATCTGGAAGTGGGCCGCACCGAATTCGGTGAAGATGTCCATGACGTTCTGTCGCGCCTGTGTGACGAGAGCAGTTGCGGCCGGGTTCGCCTCGAACCGCTTGGCACGCTTCAACGTGGCCACGTCGACAGTCCGTTCGTGAATCGGGTGGATCTCCTCCGGCCAGATGAAGACGGGTTCCACGAGGTAGCCATTGGTCGAAAGCGTCGTCAGCAAGTAGCCCGTCGTGATCTCGTGCGCGTCCAACTCCGGCTTCATCCCGGCGAACATCTTGTCCATCGCCGCAACGCAGGCGGGTCCGTCGCCCATGGACACGATGCCGTGGATCGGCACCCAGCGCTCGCCATGCGGACCCAAAACACTGTTGAGCGGCCCGAACGGGTTGGTCCGCATGATCTTCGGGATGGAGTTCTCGATCTCCTTGCCGCCGCGATCCGCCGCGATCTGTTTCAGGCGGTCCATCTTCGCGGCGACTTCGCCCGCGCTGTACCCCTCCACGATCCAGTGGAGGCTGTAGGCCGCTTGGTCGATGAAGTTGCGGCCGGACAGGACGACCTTGGCCCCGTCCTTCAACCCTTTCATCAGCCCGCCCTTGGCCTTGGTCACGACGTTGCCCAGCGTCTTGAAGTCGGCGGCGAGGCTGGCGCGCTTCATGCGCACGACCTGCAGATTTGGGTCGAAGCCGAACAGTTCGCAGGCAAAGCCCAGCCGGCCCATCTCCGCCATGGCCTCCGCCCATCTTTCCGCATCGGCGAACTCGAAACTCGCATGGTCCTCATTCGTGGGCAGCGGGATCAGGCGCAACGTGGCTTCGGCCTTGTAGCCAAACGCGCCCGCATCCGACAGGAACAGTCCGGTCAGGTCAGGGCCGTATTGCCGCCAGAACGGCTTGCCCTTCGGACTGGCGGCTGTCCCAGTCTTCACGATGGTCCCGTCGGCCAGCACGACCGTCAGGGAGGTCACGGAGTCAGTCGATGGTCCGTGCGTGCCCGCGCCGAAGAAAGCGTTGTTCTGCGACAGCCCCCCGCCAATGGTGGAGGACAGACCCGACAGCGGTCCCCAGAAGGGAGTCCGCAGGCCTTTGGGCGCGAGCGCGGCGTGCAACTCTGCCCAGGTGACGCCGGCCTGCACCGTTACCGTCATGTCGGCGGCATTTACCTCAACGATGCGGTTCATGCGGGACAGGTCGAGCATGGCCGTTCCCGCGCGGTCGGGCGTGTAGCCCTTTGTGTAACTCATCCCGCCGCCGCGCGGGTTCAGGGAAACGCCCGCGCGGTGGGCGAGCGCCACCGCGTCGGACAGCTGTTGCGTTGTCTCCGGCGATATGACGAAGTCCGCCAGTTCGCCCTTGGCCCAGATGTCTTCGGAAAACAGAGCGCGGTCTGCATCCACTTCGCTCAGCCCCTCCTTGCCGAGCAGCTGTGTCAGATTATCGATCACGGGCTTGTTCATGGGAGCGTCCTAGCGCGGCCGCCTCGCACGGTCTTGGCGTGCGTCAATCGTCATGCCCGTCTTTCTTCGCAGAGCGTGCGGCGGATGAGCACGCCATCGCGCACGAAATGCCAGGTGCGCGACCGGCGTCCGTTCACAGGCGGGAGGATGATTTCCCAGAAGACAACGCCCGGCATATCGCGGCGGTCCAAATGCAGCACGATCAAGCCGTCATGCGTTTCCCAGGCCGATCCGGCGAAAGTAGGCGTGTCCCACCAAAGACGTCCGTCCCGGAACGTGCCGTCCAGCCGGGCGGTCTCTACACGGCCGTCATCATAGATGAACCGGTTGTGTTGAATGTAGGCGAACGGTCCTTCGGACGGAAATTCGCACGTGACGCGGCTGTCGTGGGATTCGATCATCTGCGCGTTCGAGTCGAGGTGGGTATAGCGTCCGATCCATGTCCCTGCGTGCGCCCGCATCAATGGCATGGATTCATGGAAAGCACCGAACTGCGACATGTTTGCAACAGTCCCGATCCGTCGGTCTTAACATTTGTCATGCATCAATACGGCCCGTCCGCCGCCAACACTAGGTCGCGTCGGCACGATGGCGCAGATGCGTGGTCGCGCTTGCCAGGGGACAGGCGGAACACCTGCTCCAACGGGACTGAATTGGAAATTGCGCTGCCCGGGACGGCGGCGCGACGGTCTGAAGGAGCGAAACCATGACCAAACCCTCACCCTTCCTGCGGCTTGCGCGCACCGCATCCATCACGGCGCTGGCAGGCGCCATGCTGACCCCTGTCCATGCGTTTGCGCAGATCGACGAAGTCATCACCACGGCGCAGCGCCGAGTGGAGACCACGCAGGACGTGCCGGTCGCGGTAACCGTGCTGAGTGCGGACGATCTGGAAGTGCGCCAAATCCAGGACACGCTCGACATCCAGGCCTTCGTGCCAAACCTAAACCTTGCCACCAATACCGGCACGTCCAATGCGGCACGCATCTTTTTGCGGGGCATTGGCGAAGACGAATCACGCGGCGCGGTCGAACCGGCGGTCGGCATCTATGTGGACGGGGTTTATTATGGCCGTGCGCTCGGCTCGCTTTTCGATCTTGTCGATCTGGAGCAGATCGAAGTGCTACGCGGGCCGCAAGGCACGCTCTACGGACGCAACTCCAATGGCGGCGCGCTTAAGATAAGTTCGGTCAAGCCTGATACGGACGCCTTCTCCGCCAACGGCCGGGTGACGGTCGGAAACTATGACCGGTTCGACATGAAAGCCACGGTCAACATCCCGATCGCCGAAACGACCGCGCTGCGCCTGTCGGGCCTCAGCACGTCCCGAGACGGTTTCTTCACTCAAAACGCCATCGGTGTGCCGGGCAATCCGACCTATGAAGGCCAGGGCGCCGTGGAGACATTGGCCGTCCGGGGTCTTTTGTCCCACGACTTTGGAAACTGGAACGT
Organism: Pseudomonadota bacterium; assembly: GCA_039033275.1. Lineage (GTDB taxonomy): Bacteria > Pseudomonadota > Alphaproteobacteria > Caulobacterales > Maricaulaceae > Litorimonas. Next base: position 9,435 of record JBCCCX010000071.1, read on the forward strand.
GCTGCTGAGCGCGGACTACACGGACGACGACTCCGATCCGATCCCCGGCTCAATACCGGCGAACCTCGACAGAGACGGCGACATCTTCACCATCGAACCGGCCCCCGGCGTGGATTGTGCGCCCAGCCCGTCGGAGCCGACGGCCGAAGCCGGCATTTTCGATTTCCGCCGCATAGGCTGCTTCGCCGGGCATGAGAGCGAGACGATCAGCCAGGGCTTGTCCGCGACGATCACAGGCGACATTGGCGACTATACGGTCCAAACCATTACGGCCTTCCGGCGCCTCGATGACGAGTTGTCCAGTTACATCAGCCTGCCATACTTCCAGGAAACCGATCAGGAACAGATCAGCCAGGAAGTCACACTCAGTTCAAACCTCGCAGGTCCGTTCAACTTCGTCGTCGGCGCTTTCTACTACAAGGAAGACCTGAACTTCGACACGCGCTTCGTCTTTCCCTTCAGCGTGGCCTCCGATCTGGAAAGCTTCGCGGTCTTCGGGCAGGCGGAATATGAGGTCGGCGATTTCACCTTCACGGGTGGCCTGCGCTACACGGACGATACGCGCGAATTCGAAGGCATCAACCGTGGGCTCTCGCTCGGCAATGCCGATGAGATCAACGAAGACAATGTCAGCTACACGGCAAAGGTCGACTATCAGATGGCCGACGAGCTGTTGCTCTACACCTCCTATTCAACGGGCTTCAAAGGCGGCGGCTTCTCCGCCGACTGTTTCTCACCCGTTTCCTGTTTCCTCCCGGTCGAAGAGGAAACGGTCGACACGTTCGAAGCGGGCTTCAAGACGCAATTCGCCGAAAACCGAGTCCGCTTCAACGGCACCTATTTCTACAGCGCCTATGACGGGCTGCAGATTTCGGCCACCGTGCCGGGTATCGGCTTCACCCGTTTCAATGTGGAAGAGACGACCATCCAGGGTCTGGAATTCGACCTCGTCTTCGCGCCCAACGACCGGTTCGACCTGCGTGCCAATCTCGGCCTGTTGGACGGCGAGTATGACGAGCTGAACCTGGCTCAGGCCACGGCCCTGCTCGGACCTGTCGGTACGGCCGCATGTCCTGGGGGCGTGGCGTCGATCGACTGTGCCCGCGATCTGGAGCTGAAAAACGCACCGTCCTACAAGGCCAACGTCGCGGCGACCTATTACCAGCCCGTGCCGGGCGGCGAAGTGGTCTTTTCCGGAGATATCACCTTCGAGGATGACAGCTTCAACCTCGTCTCGAACGATCCGATAGCGCGTTCCCGGATTCCCGACCTTTCCAATCTGCGTATGGCCTACCAGCCCGACGATGCGTTCTGGAACGTCGCGCTCTGGGTGCGCAATGTCGGAGACCGCGCTTATAACCGTGCCGCCACGTCCGCGGGCGCGGCCCCCGGACAGGCCGCGGCGGTCTACGCCGCACCGCCCCGTACCTACGGCATCGACATTGGATTCGAGTTCTAGGCCAGGTTTCAATCCACGCGGTGAACAGGACTTTGACACAGGGCAGTCGCGTTTCCGCGCGGCTGCCCTATCTGTATGAGCATGGGACTGACTGTCTTCGACAAGATCTGGAACGCGCACCGCGTCACTACGCTGACGTCAGGCGAAGATCTTATCGCGATCGACCGTGTGTTTTTGCACGAACGCACGGGCAGCGTTGCGCTGGAAAGCCTGCTGGCATCCGGGCGCAAACCGCTCGACCCGGAGCGTGTCTTCTGCACGATGGACCATATCGTCAGCACGGATGAAGGCCGCGGCCGGGACGATGCGCGCACGCCGGGTGGCGGCGTCTTCATCACCGCGACACGGGCTGCAGCAAAGAAAACCGGCATACAGCTGATCGACGTGGACAGCGCGGATCAGGGCATCGTCCATGTCATCTCGCCCGAACTCGGCATCGCCCAGCCCGGTCTGACCCTGGTCTGCCCGGACAGCCACACATGCAGCCAGGGCGCACTGGGGGCTGCGGCTTGGGGTATCGGCTCCACGGATGCCGAGCACGCCATGGCGACCGGCACGCTGCGCCTGAAACGCCCGCCGCAAATGCGCATTCGCGTGGACGGGCGGCTGGCAGACGGGATCACGGCCAAGGACCTGATTCTGCACATCATCGGAACGCTCGGCGCGGACGGGGCCAAGCGCTGCGCGGTGGAGTTTTGCGGCGAGGCCGTGGAGGCGCTGGGCGTGGAAGCGCGCCTGACCCTCTGCAACATGGCGGTCGAGATGGCCGCCTTCACCGCCATCGTCGCGCCGGACCGGACGACATTCGACTATCTGCAAGGCCGCCGCTTCGCCCCGAAAGGTGCGGATTGGGACAAGGCGCTAGAATATTGGAGGACGCTGCGCACCGATCCCGACGCGACGTTCGATTACGAACACATCTTCGACGCCGCCGACATCGGCCATACCGTTACGTGGGGCACGTCGCCGGGACAGGCAGGACGGCTGGACGGCGTTTCCGGAACGTCGGACTATATGGGCGTGGAAGCAGGCGCGGCCGTGCAGGGCTTGCCCATTGGCGGGGCGTTCATCGGGTCCTGCACAAATGCGCGCATCAGTGACCTGCGTGCCGCCGCCGCTGTGCTGCGCGGACAACGCGTGGCGGACGGTGTGACGGCGATTTGCGTGCCGGGATCCATGGCGGTGCGGCGCGAGGCGGAGGCCGAGGGTCTCGACCGCATCTTCCGTGACGCCGGTTTCGAGTGGGGGGAGGCGGGGTGCGCCTTCTGCTTCTATGCGGGCGGGCGCACCTTCGCGCCTGGTACGCGCGTTATCAGCTCTACCAACCGCAATTTTGAGGGCCGCCAAGGTCCAGGTGTGCGCACCCATCTCGCCAGTCCCGCCGTGGTCGCCGCCAGTGCGGTCGCCGGCAGGATCGCGGCTCCCGGAAAGCGCGTGCCGTGAACGCGCCTTTCACCACCCACACGGGCATTGCCGCGCCGCTGCGCCGCGACAATATCGATACGGACCAGATCATCCCGTCGCGGGAGATGAAGACCGTGTCCAAAACCGGCTTGGCGGATGGCATGTTCGCCGGGCAACGCTACCTGGAGGGCCGCACGCCCGATCCGGACTTCGTGCTCAACCGGCCGGAGTTCCGGAGCGCGACCGTCCTCCTCGGCGGGCTGAACTTCGGCTGCGGGAGCTCGCGCGAACATGCCGTCTGGGCGCTGAAGGAATACGGCATCCGGGCCGTGGTCGCGCCCAGTTTCGGCGAGATATTCCACGGCAACATGATCGGCAACGGATTGCTGCCGATCCAGCTGTCGGGAGAAACGATCGACCGGCTGCCGCGTACGGTGGAGATCGACTTGCCCGCTCAAACCATCAGCGGCCACCGCTTCGAGATTGACCCCGGCGCGAAACGCCGTCTCGTGGAAGGATTGGACGCCATCGCCGAGACATTGCAGGAACGGGATGTGATCGAGGCGTGGTTGGTGAAGGACGAGGAGGCGAGGCCGTGGGTTTATTGAAGCTCCTGAATAAAATCGCCCCCGGCATTTATTGCCGGGGTCTGCGCGCGTGTTGTTCACAAGAGGAGGGCAGAAGCTCCCTTTCGTCTTGTGGGTTTTCCCGCAACCAGACCCCGGCAATAAATGCCGGGGA
>JBCCCX010000072.1:0-12826 GCA_039033275.1 Pseudomonadota bacterium
AAGGTGAGGTCGAAGCGCTTCTGAAATCGGTTCAGCCGACCAGAAAGCTCATCAATGTTGCTGAGGCGATGTTCCGCGATCTGTGGAACTATCGCCAGAAGAACGACGAACAACGAAAGGCCGCTCTGGTCTCGAAGGTCGAAAAGCTGGATCGTGAGATCGAAAAGCTTGTCGACAAGCTTATAGACGCGACCAACCCTACGGTGGTCAATCGCATTGAAGGCAGGATTGAACTGCTCCAACGCGACAAGCGACTTGCGGAGGAAAAAGCCGCCAATATGGTCGAAAATCAGCGAGGCTTCGGCGAAGTGTTCGAACTCGCTATGATGTTTCTCGCAAGCCCTTGTAATATGTGGAAAAATGGCACTTATGAGGCAAGGAAGAACGTCCTTAAATTGGTGTTCCCGGAACGTCTTTCATACTGCCGTGAAAAAGGTGTTCGAACCCCAAAATTATCGTTACCATTCAAGGTCTTAGAGGGTCTAAATATGTCGGAAAAAGTAATGGCGCACCGGGGAGGATTCGAACCCCCGACCCCCAGATTCGTAGTCTGGTGCTCTATCCAGCTGAGCTACCGGTGCGTAGGCGCGCGGCTTTAGTCGGGCGGGGCGCGGGGGGCAAGGGGTTTTCGCGGAGGGCTGCAGCTAATGCGCGGCCAGCACGCCGCGAGTCAGGGCGCGGGCGACGGCCCGGGCCGCGGCGGCGCCCAATTCCGAGACGGCGACCGGGCCATCGGCCGGGCATTCGCCGACACTTATCGCGAACAGCGTGTCGCCGTCCAGCGGCGTGTGGGCGGGTTGGACGGCCATGGCGATGCCATCCTGAGCCATGATGGCGAGGCGTTTCAGGTCGGACGGCCCGAGCGCGGCGTCCGTGGCGACCAAGCCGATGACCGTATTCTGCCCCGGCCCCAATCCGGGCTTTTCTCCTGTATCCGACCGACCGGAGAGTTTGGTGTCGGTCGGTGCCGACCAGCGATAATTCGCGGGCGGCGCCGCGCCTCCGAATTCGTCGTCCCTTCCGTAGATCCACGCATACGGCACGGCCGTGCCGGGCAGGAAAGGCGAACCGACCGGATTGGCCGCGATCAGCGCCCAGACGCGCGCATCCCTGGCACGTTCGGACGCCACGCCGAGGCCGCCGGGATAGGTGCCTGCCATCGCCCCGAAGCCCGCACCGACACGCCCTTCGGGCGTATCGCCGGAGACCGCATCCAGAGCCGCCCGGCCGAGCGCGGCGAAGGGCGGGCGGTCTCCCCAATCCTTGTTCCCGCCATTGGCATTGTCGAACAGGATGGCCGCGGGCACGATCGGGGATACGGGAACGGCCGGGTCGGCGCTCGCCGCATAACCTGTCCGCTCCGCGCCGAGCCGCGCGGCCACCGCGTCTGCGGCCGCCAGCCCGTAGACCGAACCGCCCGATAGCACGATGGCATGGACGCGGTCGATCAGGCCGCCCAAGGCCAGCGTATCGGTTTCCCGCGTGCCGGGCCCGCCGCCACGCACGTCGACGGCGCACAGGGCCGGACGGTCGGGCAATACCACCGTGACGCCTGTCCGGACGTCAGCATCGTGCGCATGGCCGACCCGGAGGCCAGGTAGGCATGAAAGGGAGGCGGCATCGGAATTCATGGCAACGCTCTAGGGACCACGTAGCGAAGGCGCAATGACGGCCGACGCGCGCCCAACCTTGACACAACGTAATAAAATTTACACAAAACCGGCGTTCGACTCTTTTTCTCGTCTCCTTTCGAAGAATGGATCCGAACATGAGGCGGCGGGATGGCACTCCCGCCGCTTCGCTTTTCTCATAGGATCAATAGCGACGGTCTTCGTGCAGGCCGATCAACCCATCATGCCCCGTAGAGGCGACGAGTTCGTCAAGGAGCGCCGTGGCACAAGCTCCGCTTCGATAAGTGTCGCGTCCGGTGCGGGTCGCATGGCCTTGCCGACAGAACTCGGTAGCTTCGGTCCGCAGGGCCGCATAGATGTTCGCCAAGCCCTTATCCGTATCGAAATAGCCTTTCTTCAGACGGATTTCGATCCTGTCGCCATGTTGCGTAATGGCCTCAATCGGAGCATGAACCGGGTCTCCAACCCAGTCACGCCCCGGAGCGTCGGCCAAAGCCGGACCGGCGGTGGCAGCCGTTAGCGCAAAGCCCATGGCCAATGTGGCGAGCCGGTTGCACGCCTTGGTCTTCTCTTTCATTTTCATGGCGGTCTCCTTTCAGTTCCCATGAGGGGCCGTCCGCGTGGCACCGCGTCCGGACAAATATGGACTATCACGACTGGTGTCGTGATGCAAATGAATTTATTGTTAAACGATAAGGAACGAAGGCGCCGGAACAGTTTCCGCCCGACAGACCTTGCATCGGGCCTTCGATCTTCTAAATATCTGCGGCTTGCGCGACCACGGCTCTAGCGCCGCGAGACGCCTCCTTTTGACGAGTGCCAGGATTGTTCCATGCAGAAATTCCCGATGACACCCGAAGGTCATGCCGCGTTGGAAGCCGAACTGAAACAGCTGAAGACCGTGGAGCGCCCGGAAATCATCCAGGCCATTGCGGTCGCACGCGATCATGGCGACCTGTCCGAAAATGCCGAATACCATGCCGCCAAGGAAAAACAGGGCTTCATCGAAGGCCGCATCCAGGAACTGGAATCCAAGATGTCGCTGGCCCAGGTCATCGACACCTCGACCCTGTCGGGCGACAAGGTAACGTTCGGGGCGCGCGTCAAGATCGTCAACGAGGACACGGACGAGGAAGCCGCCTACCAGATCGTGGGCGAGGACGAAGCCGACGTGAAGCTAGGCAAGATTTCCAATACCAGCCCGATCGCCCGCGCCATGATGGGCAAGGAAGTCGGCGACGTGTTCGAAGTCGTCGCACCCGGCGGCGCCAAGGGTTACGAGATCCTCGACATCGGCTATCCGGCCTAAGGCCGATCCCATGCGTATCGGGGTCGTGTCGGACGGGCGGCGCGGCATCGAGAACCAGGCGCTGGGCCTCGCCGAAGCCGTTGCCGCGCAGTACGGCACCCCTTGCGAGATTGCGACGCACAGATTGTCGCATGGCGCGGCTTTCGCCGCTCTGCCGCCGTCATTGCAGCTTCTCGGGCGCAGATCGTTCGCCCTGCCGGATGCGGAACTTCTGATCGGCTGCGGGCGGCAGGCCGTCGCGCCGCTCCTGTCGGCGCGGCGCGCGGGCGCGTCCGCTTTCACCGTCTTCGTCCAGGACCCGCGCGTGGAGCCCTCGCGCTTCGACCTCGTCGTCGCGCCGGAACATGACGGTCTGTCGGGGCCGTTCGTGGAGACCATGATCGGCTCGCCCAACCGGGTGACGCGCGACCGCCTGATCGGCGAAACGCTGGCTCATGCGGACCGGCTTGCGCCGCTGCCCATGCCGCGCGCCATGATCGCCGTGGGCGGGGACAGCCGGACGCACCGCATGGACGGGGCGTCGGTGCAGGCCCATCTGGACGCAGTCGCCACCCTGTCGGATCGGGGCTACAGCTTGCTCGTCACGACCTCGCGCCGCACGCCGGATGCGGTGGTAGGGCAATGGAAGGCTCTGGCCGAAGCCACGCCGCATGTCTGGCTCGACACGCCGGAGCGAAGCGGGGCCAATCCTTACTTCGCTTTTCTGGGCGGCGCGGATCTGATCCTCGTAACGGAGGACAGCACCAATATGCTGACGGAAGCCTGCGCGACGGGCAAGCCGACGTCCCGCCTGCCCATGGGCGGCAATCCGGGCAAGTTCGTGAAACTCTACACGGCGCTGGAGGCCCGCTGCGGCGTGCGGCGCTGGAGCCCGGACGCCGCGCCGCAAAAGTACCAGACGCTCCGCGAAACGGACCGCGTTGCGCGAGCCGTGCTGGACCGCATGGCGCGCTGACCCTTAATCACTCACAGGAAGGTGACGCGCGGCCCGTTGCGGGCACCCTCGCCTCGCCCTACCTTCAAAGGCGAACTGACCGAAGGCTTCCCCATGAGCGACACCGTCCACCATCCCGTCCTGATCATCGGCTCCGGCCCGGCCGGCTACACGGCCGCCGTCTATGCCGCGCGCGCCCTGCTGAAGCCTGCCATCGTGGCGGGCCTGCAACCGGGTGGGCAGCTGACCATCACCACCGATGTGGAGAACTATCCCGGATTCCCCGAAATCATGGGGCCGGAGCTGATGGAAAAGTTCAAGGAACATGCATTGAAATTCGGCACCGAATTTTATGAAGACATGATCGTCGACGTGGACTTCAGCGGTCATCCCTTCGTGGCCAAGGGCGATAGCGGTACCACCTACACGGCGGACAGCATCATCATCGCCACGGGCGCGCAGGCCAAATGGCTGGGCCTAGAGTCGGAAGAGACGTTTGGCGGCTTTGGCGTGAGCGCGTGTGCGACTTGCGACGGCTTCTTCTACCGCGGCAAGGAGGTCGTGGTCGTCGGCGGCGGCAACACGGCCGTGGAGGAAGCGCTCTACCTATCGGGCCTAGCCTCCAAGGTCACGCTGGTCCATCGGCGCGACAGCCTACGGGCCGAAAAGATCCTGCAGGAACGGCTGTTCGCCAAGGACAATGTCGAAATCCTCTGGGACACGACGCTGGAGGAGATCGTCGGCGATCTGAAACCCATGCCCAACGTCACGGGCGCGCGCCTGAAGAACGCCAAGACGGGCGAGGAACGCATCCTGCCGACGCACGGCGTCTTCATCGCCATCGGCCACAAGCCGGCGACGGAGATCTTCCAGGGTCATGTGGAAATGAACGAAGGCGGCTACATCATCAGCGCACCCGACAGCACCCGCACCAATGTGCCGGGCGTGTTCGCCGCCGGCGATGTCTCGGACGAAACCTACCGCCAGGCCGTCACGGCCGCCGGGCTCGGCTGCATGGCCGCACTGGAAGCGGAGAAATGGCTCGCCGCACGCGAGGCACTGGGCGACGCGGACGCGGAAGCGAATGTGGCGGAAAAGCTCGTGAGCGATATCGAGGTGCGGACCGGGGAGCTGGAACAGCTCACCGACGCGGTGGACGCGGCCGAGTAGCGGGCAGGGGCAGGGGCAGGGGATAAGACTGCCCAGTCCTTTTGTTAGAACCGCTAGCGCTGCTTCACGCTCCATCCGTCTTCTGTATCCTAGGCCGCAGCAGTGGATCAGCGGAAGCATGTTCCTCCCGTACCCAGCATTTATTGAGCCTGCGCCCGACCCCGATCGGGTGGGGCCTGTCATCCTCCATCATAAGGCGCGTCTTTTAGACAAGCCCTCCACGAAGCTCCGACGACAAGTGCCGGATATGACTGTGTGGCAGTGTCCCCATGCAATCCATCCGCGTTTATGCGCTTCAGCTCCGCAGGCTAGCGTGCTGCTTTGCTTTGTCATCTGAAGAAACTCCTACAAACTAATCCTCGCCTTTCCCCCTTGCCCTATATTTCTCCTCGTCCGCTGCAGGCACGGGGAGGTGTACGAACCCTTCGGAAGTGGCGGGTGGATGCGAAGGCCGGGCGGTCTTCGTCGCGGTGAAGACAGGCGGTCCGGTCCACTGGCCGGTCCGTCCGCCGCGATCCGTTCCAGAGCTGGAGGCACGGCCGTGGTGTAGCAGACCACCGCACGCGTCAGACCGGTGAAGGGACGGCCGCCCGGAGCGGAACCCTGCGTGTCGTACCGCGCAGGCTCGCCCCGTTCTTCGCCGCACCGACCGCGCCTTCTGCATGGAGGCCGCGAGAGCGCCAGCGAGACCCGCGACCCGGCCTGTCTGTCGGAGCGCGGGAAGAGGCCGCGGAGGGCTGGAGACAGCCCGAACCGCCGACGGAAAGGCGCGGCCCGGTGACGGCCGAAGACGGGCGGATGCGTCCCGCGCGGGCCCTGCCCTCGTGAAAATGGTTTTTGTTTTCCCCAACCCCATCGCGGGGACGGGGCCCGCGCCCCGTGCCAAACGGCACGAAACAGACGCGACAGCACATCCCGCCGCGGACTCGATGCCCGGCCGCACGAATAGGTTTGCCGGGAAGAAAGGGGCCTAGCGTTTCGGCGCCTCGTCGAGACGCCGGACACTCGCCAATCTAGGGAAGACGCGACCCACCAGCGCGGCCACGCCGATCGCGGCGACGCCACCGGCCGTAACGGTGAAGACCGCGCCCCAGACGGCGGCCATCATGCCGGCGCGGAACTCGCCCAGCTCGTTGGACGCGCCGAGAAAGATGCCGTTGACGGCATTGACCCGCCCTCTCACCTCGTCCGGGGTCCAGAGCTGCAGGATGATCTCGCGGATATAGACGCTGACCATGTCGAACGCGCCGACGGCCATCAGGGCGAGGATGGATAGCCAGGGCAGGGTCGAGACGCCGAACACGGCAGTCGCGGCCCCGAACAGGGCCACTGTGATCAGCAGCACCTTGCCCGCATGATCGCGCACGGGAAAGCGCGTGAGCACGAGTAGCATTGCGATAGCGCCGATGCCGGGCGCGGCGCGCAAGAGGCCGAGACCTTGCGGTCCCAGCTCCAATATGTCGCGCGCATAGATGGGCATCAGGGCGACCGCACCGCCCAGCAGGACGGCGAACAGGTCGAGGCTGATCGCGCCCAGCACGACCTTCTCGCGCCACACATAGGAGAAGCCCCCCAGCAGGACCGACAGGGAGGTCGGCTCGGACTTGATGCGCTGCGGCGGTTTGGGAATGGAGAAGATGAGCAGGCCCGCCACCAGCAGCAGCGCCACCGCCGTGCCGTAGGCCGTCCCGGCGGAGATGCCGTAGATCAGCCCGCCTGCCGCCGGGCCGGCAATGTGGGCGAGCTGCCAGCTGGCCGTGTTCCAGCTCACCGCATTGGGAAAGTCCTCACGGGGCACGAGGTTGACGGCGAGGCTGGACGCAGCGGGCGTGTAGAAGGCGCGGCCCACGCCGAAAACGGTCAATGTCGTCAGGACGATGACGGGATCGAAATTGCGCGACAGCGCTAGGACGAGGATTACGGCGGCGCACAGCATCTCCAGCCAGATCGCGCTGCCCATGATGAAACGCCGCCCAATCCGGTCGGACGCCAGCCCCGCCGGAATGACCAGCAGGATGGCGGGCGCGAACTGCACCAGCCCGATCAGGCCGAGCAGGAAGGCGCTGCCCGTCTCGTCGTAGATCTGCCAGCCCACCGCCGTGGCGAGGATCTGCACCGCCGTGGCGGACAGGAATCGCGCGGTGAAATAGCGGGCGTAGCTGGAATGGCGGAAGGCAGCGAACTGGTCTTCGCGGGACTTGGGGGACGCGTCCATGGCGCGCTTTAAGAGGCGGAACGTAAGGCGGCAAAGGAAAAGAGGCCTGGTGCGGAAGGCATCGTCTTCGGAGTGGTGGAAGACGGAATGGTTGCAGCCACTTTGGATCCGCGTGGTCGGTGGCTCCACGGCGGCTCCGCTCCAGGACGTAGCTTGTGAAGACGGATGCAGCCAGACCCCGGCAATGAATGCCGGGGACGAGGATGGTTATGTCAAGTCACGGTGGAATGTGGCTCGTTCTGCCTCACGACATGGTTTCGGCAACCACGCTAAATCAAGATGCGTCCCCGGCATTTATTAAGCCTGCACCCGACCTCGATCGGGTGGGGTCTGATCGAGGTTTGGCTCACAAGCTGCGGCTTGCAAGACTGGTGCTGGCGGGGGTCCCCTAACCGGCCTTGCGGAACAGCAGCGTCATGCGGTTGCTTTCGCCGATCTCTTCCATCTGGGCGCGCAGGGCCTCGTCCTCTCGGGAGGTGGCGAGGTTGGGTGGCAAGCGCCAGACGCCGTCCTCGGTCGTGGGCATGTCGGCGGGATTGGCGTTCACGTCGCTTTCGCCGACCAGCTCAAACCCAGCCGCTTCGAACGCAGCGACCACGTCAGCTTGCTTCAGATAGCCGTTGCTGCCCATGGCCCATTCGGCGTCCGCATCGTCAGGTCCGGCATGTTGCACCACGCCGACCATGCCGCCGGGCTTAAGACTGCCGTGAACGGCGGCGAGAGCGTCGCCCATATAGTTGCCGGACTCGTTGAACCGGGACAGGTTATGCAGGGCGCGGATGAACAGGAAGGCGTCGAGCGAGGCGTCCTGCGGCAGGGACGCGAACGTGTAGGCCTCGATGTCGGCGCCGCTATCCGTCCAGCCGCGCGCATCCTCGACCCAGGTTTCCGGCCAAGTCTCCTTGGCGGCGAGGAATTCGTCGTCCGCAAAGCCGAACTCGCCCCACATCGGAATGGTATAGTCCACGGCGACCAAGCGGCCTTCGTCGCCCAGATAGGGCAGCAGGATCTTGGAATACCAGCCGCCGCCCGGCAGCGCCTCGCCGACCGCCATGCCCGGCGCGATGCCGAAGAATTCCAGCGTCCCAGCCGGATTGCGGGCGTCGTAGCGTGCTTTGACCGCATCGTCTTGCGCTTCGAGGATCGTGGCAAGCGCTTCGGCGTCGTAGCCGATGACCGCATCATCGGACGCGTCCATATCGCCATCCATGTCGGTGGCCATATCGACATCGCCAGCCAAACCGGCATCCGTGTCGACCCTGACGTCCGCGCCGATCACGTCTTGGCTGGTTTCGGGATTGGGCACATCTTCGTCGTCGGCCTGAACGCAGGCGGCGAGGGCGAAAACGGATGCGGCGACAATGAGATGTTTCATGGTCATAACAAGGCTCCTGGAGGGTTGGGGGATGGACGGATCAGTCGGGCGAAGTGGGGCGATAGGGCGCGGGAGACCGAACGTCGTGGAACTGGCCATATTTGCGGAACCGTTCCAGATAGTCCGGGACGATGGCTTCCACCGTGTCGGGCACGATGCCCAAAGCCTCGAAACCGGGATGGTCGCCGGACGCCACATTATCGGTTTTGAGCGTCTCGACCTGATCGCGCGTCAGGAACGGCTCCACGAAAGGCAGCGCGCCTGCGATCTCGCCGGCGAAGCCCATCGGCACGGCGGCGAACCACGGCAGGGGCACGAGGAAACGGCGGCGGTCGATCGTGTCCAGCGTGAAGCGCATCAGCTCCGCGAAGCTATATGTGCGTGGTCCCGCAAGCTCGTAGGTCGTGCCAGTCGTGCCGCGGCGCAGCACATTGGCCACGGCCTGCGCCACATCGACCACGGAGGCCGGCTGGAATTTCGTCTCCCCGCCGCCGATCAGCGGCAGGGCGGGCGACATGACGGCCATGGAAGCGAAGCGGGTGAAGAAGCCGTCGCCTTCGCCGAAAATGATGGAGGGGCGCAGAATGTCTGCGGTCGGAACGTGGGCGCGAATGCGGGCCTCGCCCTCGCCCTTGGTTCGGGCGTAGTCGGACCCGGCCTCCGGGTCCGCGCCGATGGCGGAGATATGCGCCACGTTCGTGATGCCAAGCGCTTCGCAGGCCTGCGCAATCGTGTCTGCGCCGTCGACATGCAGGGCCTCGAAGGTTTGGTTGTCCTGCTCGTAGAGTAGCGCGACGAGATTTACGCAGGCATCCGCACCTTCCAGCGCCGCATCCACGGACGCTGGGAAACGCAGGTTGGCTTGCATCAACTGAACCTGGCCGACATTGCCTGGAACGCGCAATTCCTGGCCTAGATGGGGGCGTCGCATCGGTACGCGCACACGCCAGCCGTCGCGCACGAGGGCGCGGACGACCTGCTTGCCGACGAAACCGGAGCCGCCGAAGACAGTGACGAGACCATTATGCATCGCGGATGGACGTCCCTTCGCGTTAAGTTGCACGCCCCATTAGACGCGGCGCCGCCCCCTGTCCATTGGACTATGGACGCATTCGAGCCTCATTGGACCAGGAACCGAACGCGCAAAGACGCACAGCAAGTCGCTGTGTCTCCCAACTCTTAACATGGCATAATATATATTGACTGGCGGAGAAAGTTAAATTGCTTTATGTAAATCAAGCCGGTGCTTCTCCCGGCCGCCGACGAGAGTTCCAGGGTCTGGACGATGACTGTTCCAACACCGACAGTGCTGAGACATTCCGCCGATACGGGACTCGTGCGCGAAATGGCCGATGCGCCGCAAGGCTTCATGCTCTCCCTGTTCGACAGCTCTCCGGACGTCATCCAACTGATCGAGCTTGACGGCACCCTGTCCTATATGAGCCCCAATGGACAGAAGGCCATGGAGATCGACGATTTCAGTCTGGTGGCGGGACGGCCGTGGGCGCAGATTTGGCCGGAAGAGAGCCACGTGAAGGTCGCACTTGCCTTGGCGGCCGCCAAGGCCGGGGAGTCCAGCCGGATCGAGATCTACTCCCCGCGCGGGGACGGGACGCCGACTTGGTATGACTTATCCGTTTCACCCGTGCTGAGGGCCGCGCATCCGAATGGCAAAGGCACTTCCACCAATACCAAGGTCGCAAGGATTCTAGCCATCGCGCGCAATATCACGAGCGCAATGGAACGCGACCGGCGCCTGCGCGACGACGACCAGCAACTCAATGCCTCACTGCGCGACGAGCTTGGCTTGCAGGACGTGTTGATGCGGGAAATCGACCATCGTGTGAAGAATTCGCTCGCCATGATCGCGTCCATCCTGCGGCTGCAGTCACGCAACGCTGAAACGGAGGCCACCAAGGCGCAGCTCGCCTCGGCGGCATCGCGCGTCACGACTGTCGCGCGCGTGCATGAGCGCCTGCAGAGCGGACATGACATGACGACCGTGTCGCTGGACCAATACCTCCCTACCATCGCTCAGGATGTGACCGATGCGCTGACCCGCCACGATGTGGCGCTGTCGGTCCATGCCGAGCCCGTGCAGATGGACAGCGAACGTGCCGCTGCGCTCGGCATGATCGCCGCCGAACTCGTTACCAACGCGTTCAAGCATGCGTTCCGCGACAGGGGCGGCCAGGTGCAGCTGCGCCTCGAACAGCCCGTTCCCGACCGGCTGCGCATGATCGTACGGGACGACGGCGTCGGGGGATGCGCAATGACGAACCTTTCCGAGTCGGAAAATACCTCCGAGCCCATGAAGGTCGGTTTGGGTACGCGCATCGTGCAGCTCCATGTCGGTCAACTCGGCGCGACCCTGTACTGCCACAGCCCCGTCGACGGCGGAACCGCCTTCACGCTCGACATGCCTCTGTCCAAGACTGCCTAGAAAGCGGCTTGCTGACCTATCGCTCGGGGGAAGATTTGCGCATCTTTGTCCTGACGGGGGCCGGCATCAGTGCCGAGTCCGGATTGAAGACCTTCCGCGACAATGACGGCCTGTGGGAAACGCACCGCGTCGAGGATGTCGCCACGCCCGAGGCCTTCGCGCGCGACCCTGAATTGGTCCAACGCTTCTACAATGAACGTCGGGCAGCATTGAGCGAAGTCGAACCCAACGCCGCCCACCGCGCGCTTGGCACGCTACAGAAGACCCTTCGCGAAAGGGGCGGAGAGCTCGTTCTCGTCACGCAGAATGTCGACGACTTGCACGCGCGCGGCGGCGCGACCAATGTGATCCACATGCATGGCGAGTTGAAAGGCGGGCTCTGCGCGGTCTGCGACTTTCGCTGGGACGTGGACAGCGCGCTGACGCCGCAAACGGCCTGCCTGGCCTGCCGCACGGTCGGCACGGCACGGCCCGACATCGTCTGGTTCGGCGAGATGCCCTACCATATGGACCGGATCGAGGCGGAACTGGCGCAAGCCGACCAGTTCGTGTCGATCGGAACGTCGGGCGCCGTCTATCCGGCGGCGGGTTTCGTGCAGACCGCCCGCGCCAACGGCCTCCGGACATTGGAGCTCAACCTCGAGCCCTCGCTCGGGTCGGCCTGGTTCGACGAGAGCCGTCACGGTCCTGCCGGGACGGTTGTGCCGGAGTGGGTCCGTGGTGTCCTGGCGGACCTCGGCTGACCAAAGCCGCTCAGGCCATGTCGAAAGCCTCTGCCAGCGTGGCTTCGCAATGGATGCGCACCGTATCGAACACCGGCAATGGGCTGTTGTCGGCATCCAGCAGCAGGCCTGCTTCCTGGCACCCGAGGATCAGGCAGTCCGCGCCCATGCGCTTCAGCCGGGCGGCGATGGCCTCGAAGTCGGTACGGCTCTGCGCGTCCACCATGTTGCGCACCAACTCCTCATAGATGACTTCATGGATGCGCTCCCGGCAGGCCGCCTCCGGCACGACCGGCTGCAGGCCGAGCCCGCGCAGCCGGTCGAGATAGAACCGGTCCTCCATGGTCAGCTGCGTGCCCATCAAGCCGGGGTGGGAGAAGCCGGCATCCAAGATCCGCTGCGCGGCCGCATCGGCCGTGTGGACGAGCGGCACGGACACGTCGCGCATCGCGCGCGGTACGGCCTTGTGCATCATCGTGCTGGCCAGCACGATCATATCCGCCCCAGCCGCTTCCAGCGCCTCGGCCTGTTCCGCCAGCATCGCGCCAATCGCCAGCCAGTCGTCGTCGTTCTGCAACAGCATGGCGCGCGCATAGTCCACCGACCGGACCAGCATCCGGGGCGCGTCGGGACTGTCCGGACGCGCGGCGACGAGGTCGCAGAGCAAATCGTAATACTGAAGCGTTGAGGCCTTGCTCATGGCCCCCAGCACGCCGATCGTCTTCATCCGCGGCCGCGCCGGCGGAGGTGCCGGAATGGGCGGAGGCGCGCCGTGCGAACCGTTCTCGGAAGGGGGCGGTGACGTCATAAGTGCTACCCTAGCATCCAGCGGCGGTTCTGCCCACAGATGAGGCATCCGCCTGGTGGCGGGGTGCGACTCAGGCTTAGATCAGGCCCGGAGCAGCGCCGGCCCGCGACTGCAGGACACCCCCACAAACCCGTTGACGCCGCTCCCCCCCTTCCCTATTTGGCGCGCCTTGCCGATGACGTGCCCAGATGGCGGAATTGGTAGACGCGCCAGCTTCAG
>JBCCCX010000073.1:0-12797 GCA_039033275.1 Pseudomonadota bacterium
CGCTCGGCACCTCCCCCTAAAGGGGGGAGGAAAGAAAGTGGCTTGCGGCCCCTCCACCTCTCTGCGTTCGGAACCTCCCCCTTCAAGGGGGAAGAAAGAAGCGCCCCCCAACCCAGGCTGGCCAGAACGGCTCCGCCGCTCTAACGCGCGGGCCATGAACCTGCGCGATCTCGAATATGTTCTCGCCGTCATGGAGACGGGCCATTTCGGGCGGGCGGCGCAGAATTGCCACGTGTCGCAGCCGACCCTGTCGGGTCAGATCCGCAAGCTGGAAGACGCGCTGGGCGTGACATTGTTCGAGCGCGGGCGCGGCGGGGCCAAGCCGACCCCGGCCGGGCAGGCCGTGGCGCGCAAGGCGCGGGTGGCCCTGCGCGCCGCGTCCGAAATCCGCCAGATCGCCCAAGCCGCGCAGGACCCGCTGGCGGGCGAGTTCCGCCTGGGCCTGATCCCCACGGTCGCGCCCTACCTCATCCCGCGCTTCGTGGCGCGGCTGCAGGCCGCGCTGCCGGACCTGTCGGTCATCTACCGCGAGGACATTACCGAGCGGCTGGTGGCGGACCTGGAGGCCGGCGAAATCGACGCCGCCATTCTGGCGACCCCGCCGGAGAGCGACGCGCTGGAGGCGATCCCGCTCTACACCGAGCCGTTCCGCCTGGTCTTCCCGGACGGGCACGACCTGTCCTCGCTCGCCCACCTGCGCATGGCGGATGTGGACCGGGACGACGTGCTGCTACTGACGGAAGGCCATTGCTTCCGCGACCAGGCGCTGGCGATCTGCGACGCCCCGTCCCGTCCAGCCTCCCTGCGCGCGACCTCGCTGGAAACGCTGATCAACCTGGTCGCGCAGGGCCAGGGGGTGACGCTGGTGCCCGCGCTGGCCATGCGCGGCGTGGGCGAAGGATTGGGCGAGGAGATGGGGCTGGCCGCGCGCATGCTGGAAGACGAGGGCGCGGCCCGGTCGATCAACCTGACGATCCGGCGGAGCCTGCCGCGCCGCGCCCTCGTCGAACGCATCGCCGACATCATCAAGAGCGGCCTGCCGGAAACGGTGCAGGTGGCGAGGTAGGCGGGCAGTAAGGGGGCGTTTGCTGTATGTACCATTGCAAGTTCCTCCCCCGGGCAGGGGGAGGTGGCGCGACGGCCGTAGGCCGAGTGACGGAGGGGGCCGAAGCTCTCGGTCGTGAACAATACTCGCGCCAAGCAATCCCGAAAGGTTCGGCCCCCTCCGACTTCGCTGCGCTCAGCCCATGCGCGTCACGGGCTACTAGCCCGCTTTGGCGCAAACCCCCTGCCCGGGGGAGGAATTTGAAATAGGGTCTGAAACCACGGCTTGATCCGGGCCGAATGCCCTACCCCTCGATCGCGAAGCTCAGCCCGGCCTTCTCCTCCAGCCGTTCGATCAGCGCGTTGCCCATGGCGGGGGCGGGCGTGTAGACTCCGCCGGGGGTGACGTTGCGCGGCACGTCGCGCGTCAGGCAGAGTGCGGCCTCCGCGATCATCTTGGAGGTGGAGCCGTAGCCCGGATCCTTGTCGCCCTTGACGACCGCGACCATCATGTCCCCGCCCTCTCCGCCGTAGAAGGCCGCCTCGTAGAAGCCGTTTTCGCGCTCTTCCTTGGTGGGGCCTTCGCCGGGCTTGGGCGGGTTGTCGCCGAACGGGTCCTGCTTCTCCACATAGCGCGCGGCCTGCTGGCCCTGCTCGCCGGGGCCGGTCAGCACCATCTCGTCATAGACGAAATCCTCGCCGTAAGGGTGGTTCATCAGCGCGTTGGAGCGGTGGACATTCTTGGTGTTGATGGCGGCCATGATGAAGGGGGCGGACCAGCTGTCCAGATCGTCCTCGAAGACCGGCTTGTGGCCCGGCGGCTGCGCAGGTCCCGTGAAGCCGCCTGCCAGGCTGAACGGGTCCTTCAGCCAGTCGAGGATGTGCGGCTCCTTCTGCGCGCGGACCAGCGTTTGCGTCAGGGACGCCGCCGTGCCGTCGGAGAACTTGCCCTCCATGGCGCGCATGCGGCCGCGGATGCGCGAAAAGGGCTTGCCACGCGCCGCCTTGGCCTCGCGCTGCAGGAAGTAGACGCCCATGTCGAAGGGAATGGAATCGAAGCCGCAGGAATGGACGATGCGCGCGCCGCTCTCACGGGCGGCCGCATCGTAGCGGTCGATCATGTCGCGCATCCAGGCCGGTTCGCCCGATAGGTCCACATAGTCCGTGCCGGCTTCGGCGCACGCCTTGACCAGCGGCTCGCCATAGAGCTGGTACGGCCCCACGGTCGTGATGACGGCCTGGGTGCGGGCGCACATGTCGGCGAGGCTGCCGGGATCGTCAGAGTTCGCGACCACGAGCGCGACGCTGTCCGGCAGGCCGATCTCGGCGCGGACAGAAGCGAGCTTTTCGGCCGACCGGCCCGCCATGGCCCAGCGCAGCTCGTCGCCATATTCGCC
This sequence comes from Pseudomonadota bacterium, assembly GCA_039033275.1. Lineage (GTDB taxonomy): Bacteria > Pseudomonadota > Alphaproteobacteria > Caulobacterales > Maricaulaceae > Litorimonas. The sequence continues at coordinate 2,442 of JBCCCX010000073.1, forward strand.
GTGGAGATATTCCGCGACGAGGCGGCCCGTATAGCCGGAGGCGCCGTAGACGATGAGTTCGAATTCTCTGTCGGACATGATGAGTTCCTTACGGGTAGGGGCGGTAGCCGAGAGAGGTCGACTCCAGGGATGTGACATACATACGGTCGCCCAGCGTTTCGGAGGGCACCAGGATCGCACCGGTCGTCGCGGGGTAGGCCCCACTGGGGTCCTGCCAGCTCTGAAGAACCGTGCCATCTGCCGCGATCTGGAAGACGATACCGTAGGGCGAGGGTTGAGGGCTCATGGAAGCCGGAAGCCGTGCCCCGATCTTTCTGAGCGCCGGTTTGTTGCTATTATCGTCCAGAATGGCGACACGCGCACTCGCAAGCCCCAAAAAGTAGGTCGGACCGACTCCCTCCACGGTTGGACCCCGATTGATATTGTCTGGGAAGCCCGGGAGGTTGTCGATCAAGACCGTGTGCTTCCCTGTTTGCGGATCGATTTTCAGGACCCGGTAGCGACCCGTCTCCAGCAACAAAACGTCCCCATCGGGGGCGATCGCGACACCGTTCGAAAATACGAAACCGTCGGCCACACGCCGCGTTTCGCCAGTCCTTGGGTCGTAGGACAGCAACTGACCCGTGCCCGCACTTTCGAGGATTTCCAGAAGGCTCGCGTCCAGCGTCGTGGCGCTCGCCGCCGCGCCGAACTTTGTCGATGCATCGGAGAAATAGATCACGCCGTCCTCGGCAATGTCCAGATCATCCGCATACAGGATGGGGACGCCGTCCACCTCATCGGTCAGGACCGTCACCGTTCCGTCCAGACCCACGGCAAGCAGGCCCTTGTGAGCGTCGGCGACAATCACCCGGCGCCCAGTCCGATCCCACTCAAGTCCCAGAGGAACCCCTCCCGTCTCGGCCAGAACCTCCACCCGTTCCGACGCCGGATCGATCGAGAGGATCGCGCCGTCTTGCGTGGAGCTTACGAGCCTTCCATCCGGCAAGGCCACCACGTCCTCCGGACCGTGGAACGGCGCGATGTCGATCATGGACAGATTGGCGAGATCCGTATTCCGGGCGAAATCTCCCGTGAATCCCGCATCTTCGGGCGCGTCCCAGGCCGCGGGCGACACCGGCACGGGCCACAGGAGCAGGTACGCCAGAAGGGCGGCGGCGAGCGCGGCGGCGAGGATCAGCGCTTGTCTCATGCCCCGTCCCTAGCAGGCGGCGGCGCGTCGCCGCAATGCACGCGGCCCTCCATCGCCTGGTTGATCGGAGATGGCCGATTGGAAATGACCGTTTCGTCACGCCGGGTTCAGGCGGGCTTCAGCCGGGCGGTCTAAGGAGATCAGCATTGAGGAGATTTCCATGATTCGACCCATCCGCGCCGTCGGTCCCGCCGCGCTCGCCTGTCTTCCCATCCTCTTCGCCGCGCCTGTCCAGGCGCAGTCGACGGACTGCATCACCCCGTCGGAAAGCCAGGCCGTGGTCGCCTATCTCATGCCCGAACTGGTGCGCCGGGTGGAGGCGCGGTGCACGCCGCTGCTGGGCGGGGGCGGGTTCCTGGCGGGCGAGGCGGACGCGCTAGCGCAGCGGGTAAGCCCGCTGTCGGAGGCGAGCGGACCTCTGGCCATCCGCGCCCTTGAGCGCCAGTCCGGCACGGCCCTGCCCGACAATGCCGTGCTGCTCTCGCTGGGCCGCCAGGCGCTGGCAGAGGGCGTGGCGCAGCAGATGGACGATACGGCCTGCCGGGCGGCCGACCGGTTGATGGCGGAACTCGACCCGCTGCCCCCGCGTAATCTCGCCAATCTGGTCGCGCTCGCCATCGAGACGGGGCTGAACAGCGACCCCGACAGTCCCATCAAGGTCTGCCCGGCCCCCTAGCGCGGGCTTGCCTTGCCGGGCAGGTCTGGTCCACGGTCGCGGCCATGATCCGGTCCACCCTGTTCAACCTGTTCTTCTACGCGGTGACGGCCGCCTACGCCCTGGTCGGCGTGCTGTGCAGCCTGGTGCCCGGCCGGGCGCTGCTGATGGGCAGCTTGCGGCGCTACACGCGGCTCGTGCGCTGGGGGATGCGGGTGATTGCGGGCATCCGCGTGGACGTCACGGGCCATGCGCGCGTGCCGGATGACGGCCCCGTCATCATCGCCGCCAAGCACCAGAGCTACGGCGACGGGATTATCATGTTCCACCAGTTCGACGACCTGTCCTTCGTCACGGGCGACCATCTGGAGAAGTTCTGGCTGATCAAGGTGATCCTCGCCAAGATGAACGCCGTGGTGGTGGAGCATTGCGGCGGGGCGGCCAACCGCGCGCGCATGGCGGAGACGTCGGCCCGCGTGCGCGAACAGGGCCGCCGCATCCTGATCTACCCCGAGGGCCACCTGTCCCGCGTCGGCACCCGGCACCCCTACAAGAAGGGCGTGTGGCACTTGCAGCAGGATTTCGACTGCCCGGTCGTGCCGGTCGCGACCAATCTGGGCCAGCGCTGGAACCAGACGGACTGGATCAAGCATCCGGGCGGGGCGGTGGTGGAGTTCCTCGACCCTATCCCGCCGGGCCTGCCCAAGGACGACTTCATGGCGCTGCTGGAAGACCGGATCGAGACCCGCTCGCGCGACCTGCTCGACCTGGAGGACCCCGGCGCGCTCGACCCGGACGATATCGGCAAGGTGACCCTGAACAAAGTGGCCCAAGCGCGCGAAGAGGCGCGCGAGAAGAAAGAGACCGCATGAGCCGCCATCCAGAAACTGGCCTCACCTGGTCGCGGCGCTTCCTGCCGCTCTTCACCCTGTTCCAGACCGGGACCTTCAACGACAATGCGCTGAAGAACGCGCTGATCGCGCTGATCACCTTCGGGGGCGTCGCCTTCCTGTCGGACCTGCCCAGCGGGATGCGCGTGCCGGTCGCCGCGCTGATCTTCACCGGACCGTTCACGCTGCTCTGCGCCATTGCCGGGCAGATCGCCGACAAGGTGGACCGGGGCGTCATCTTCCGCTGGGTCAAGCGCGCCGAAGTCGGGATCATGCTGCTGGCCGCACTGGGTTTCTACCTGATGGATGTGCGGATCCTCGCGCTCGCCCTCGGCCTGATGGGCGCGCAGTCCGCCTTCTTCTCGCCGACCAAGAACGCCGTCCTGCCGCAATGGCTCACGGATGCCGAGCTGATCCGCGGCAATGCGCTGATGAGCGGGGTCCAGTTCGCGACCATCCTGGCGGCGACCATCTTCGGCCTGTTCGTGCTGTCGCTGGGCACGACCGTGATCTCGGTCGTGATCCTCGTCGTGGCGGGGGTCGGCTGGTTCGCCGCCGAACAATGCCCGCCCGCCCCGCCGCCCCAGCCGGGGCTGCGGGTCAATTTCGAGCCCGTCACCGCGACCCTCAGCGTTCTGAAAAAGGCGTTCACCCATCCGGACGTGCTGCGGCCCCTGCTGGGGGTGAGCTGGTTCTACGGGCTTTCGACCGTGTTCGTCACAACCCTGCCGGATTTCGTCGGGCAGACCATGGGCTATAACGCCCAGGCCTTGCAGGTGCTGCTGGCCAGCTCGACGGTTGCCATCCTGCTCGGCTCGCTGGTCGTGTTCGCCGTGGGCAATATGAAGATATGGGGCCCCGAAGCGGTGCGCCTGTCCGCGCTGGGCATCATCGGCGTGACCCTGTTCACCCTCGGCCTCGTCCTCGTGCCTGCCCCGTCCTACGCAGGCGCGGAGGCGTTCGGACCGCCGTCCGCCTTCTTCTCCGATCCTGCCATGCCGCTCTTCCTAGCCATGCTGGTCGGGGCGTCCGTGTCTTCGGGCATCTTCGTCGTGCCGCTGCAGGCCATGGCGCAGCGCCGGGCCGATCCCGAAATCCGCGCCCAGCTGATGAGCGCGGGCAGCGTGCTGCTGAACCTGTTCGTCAACCTGACCACTTTCGGCCTGATCGGGCTCGGTGCGCTGGCGCTGGGCCCTTACGTGCCTTTCTGGTTGATCATCGGCGGCAGCGCGGTCGTGGCCGCCTATGCGGTCCACCGCTCCCTGCGCGTGGTGGAGCGCCCGCAGCCCGGCGTCGCCGCGCCCGAAAAGACCCCGTCGTGAGGGGTTATTTCGGCATTGGCAGCGAGGGCCTGTCCAAGGCGCACAATCTGGGCGTCATCCTGCGCACGGGCCACGCCTTCGGGGCGAGCTTCGCCTTCACCATCGGCTCGGAACTGGACGCGGCGCGCGTGCGCCAGACCGACACGTCCGGCTCGGCCACCCATCTGCCCTACTATAGATGGCCGGATTTCGACGCGGGCCGCTTCCCGGATGGCTGCGTGCTGGTCGGTGTGGAACTCACGGAGGATGCGGTGGATCTGCCCAGCTTCCGCCATCCGCTCAACGCCGCCTATATATTGGGACCGGAGAAAGGCTCCCTGTCGCCCGCCGTGCAGGCGGCGTGCGCGCACATGGTCAAGATCCCGACCGCCTTTTGCGTCAATGTCGGCCTGGCGGCGGCCATCACCTTGTATGACCGGTCCGTCCTGTTCGGCGGCCACGCCCCGCGGCCCCTGGTGCAGCCTCCCCGCAAAGGGTCCCGGAAACGAAAGACCGGGCTCGGCCGGAATGGGTAAGGGTCGGCGGGCGGCGACGCGGAGATCGTCATCGGTGGGACTGCATCGGTGGGACTGCGCCAAAATGTCGGGATGTTAAGCGGCGGTTAAGGGCGTTTCCGGTCTAAGGGGAACGCCATGAAACGCCTCGCCCTGTCCATCCTTCTCGCCGCCGGCCTGTCGTCCGCCCTGGGAATTGCTCTGGTACCCGCCCCGGCGGCCGCCAATGCGCCGGTACTGGACAGCCGCCACGGCGACTGGACGGTGTATACGCGCGGCAGCGGACAGGCGCGGACCTGCTACGCCGTCAGCCGCCCGACCAGCCTGTCGCCGCGCGACGTGCGGCATGGCGACGTCTTCTTCCTCGTCTCCAACTGGGCGAATGGCGACGCCACGGAACAGCCGTCCCTGATGACGGGTTTCACCCTGCGCCCCGCCCGCGCGCCCAAGGCGCGCGTCGGCACCACCTCTGTCACCATGTACGGCGCGCAGAACGAGGCTTTCATCGCCGACGGGGCGGATGAACGCCGCCTGGTGCGCGAAATGCGCGCCGGGGCCAACATGACGGTGGACGCCGTCTCGTCCCGCGGCACGGAAGTGAGCTACAATTTCAGCCTCAAGGGCGTCACGGCGGCGCTGCGCAAGGCCCGGGCCCTCTGCGGTTGAACCTTTAGGCGACCCAGCCTTACGCGACCTCCGGGTCGATCGACCATTTCCGCCGGATCCCGAAATAGAGCAGCAGGCCCAACGGACCTGCGACAAAGGCGAAGACCAAGCAGGGCGCGACCAGCCAATGCGTGATACGCTGGCGCCGCGCGTCCCGCCCAATCCACATGCCCACGAACAGGTCGAACACCAGGAAGTGGACCCAGCCCGTCAGCACGCCGAACGGGTGGGTGAAGATCGCCGCGATCCCCTCGACGGTCGCGAAGTCGATTTGCGTGTCCGGCGGTCCCGTCAGGACGGACGCGATGACGAAGCCCACATAGACCAGCCCGAGCCCCACCGGATACAGGCCGGAATGGACGATCCGGTCCGTCCAGGCCCAGCGCGGCGCGAAGAGGAGCAGCGCCCAGGCGGGCAGCACGGCGAGGTGAATCAGGTCCAGCAGGGTTTGATGTATCGGTGCGACGTCCATCTTTTCGCCTCTTTTGGAGCGGATGCCCGGCCTGTGCCGGATTTAATCCGGCGCTCATCCTGCGTTTATGTCGCACCCGGCAGGAACGCGGGCGCCGCCTTCGGCGTTTGCACATGTCTTACGGGCCTTGTGGGGCCGAACCGGTTCCGGATCAATGCCGGGGCCATAAGGAGAACGAAATGAACACCATTATCAAGACGGGCGTCCTGTCGATCGCCGCCCTGTCCATGGCCGCCTGCACCACGACGCAGAATGTCGAGCGCGACGCCGTGCGCGGCGCAGCCGCCGGCGCGGCCGCCGGCGCATTGATCGGTGCCATCTCCGGCGACGTGAAGGTCGGCGAAGGCGCGGCCGCCGGCGCGGCCGTGGGCGGCGTCATCGGCGCGGTGCGCGGCAACCAGAAGGACAAGCAGATGCAGGGCGGCACCTATGCGGCGCCGAACCTGGACCGCTCGCGCGCCTTCGAGGATGCCACGAACGGCCGTATCTACTATTATGAGCGCGGCACGAACCGCACCTTCTACTCCAATGGCGAGTACCGCAGCGGCTAGGGACGCCTGCGACCCGACCATACACCGCGCCCGGCCCCGCCACAGGCCGGGCGTTTTGCGTTCCGGCCCGCAAACGCCTATCTCATCCCCATGACCCGCTATCCGTTCGAGCGCGCGCAACGCATCTACCCGGCCGGAACGCTGCTCGCGGTACGGGTGCGCGGCCTGTTCGACCATGTGGGCATCGCCACGGGCTACGGCACGGTGATCCACAGCTCCGCCCGGTTCGGCCGCGTGATGGAGACGGATATGTCCGACTTCTCCGGCGGCCGGGCCGTGCGCGCCGTGCCCTACGCCACCCCCCTGTCGGGACCGGAAGTCGTGGTCCGCGCGCGCGGGCGCATGGGCCAGCGTTACAATCCGCTGGTGCGCAATTGCGAGCATTTCGCCAGCTGGTGCCTGTCCGGGCAGACCCGCTCCGCCCAGCTCGGCCCGCTGGACATCAGAGGCCATGTGGAGCGGCGGCCCGGACGCACGCGGCGCTAGACCCTGGACTCAAGGTCCAAGGCGTTTTTTGTCTCCATCTTGGCCGCAGACTCAAATCCGGCCTGAGAATGCGCAAACCTGCATTGCGGCTGGCCCGTATGAGTTTTATGACAGTTGATAAGCGACAGGGGCGCGGGGTGCGCCTCAGTCTTGGGACCATGATCTTCGGAAATACGACCATGACCGCCATGCCCCCGACAGATGCGTCCGAGACGGCCATGGAGGCGGCGGAACGGCCTGCCCCTGCCCTGCTGGAGATTGTCTATAGCAGCGAGACGCCCGCCCCCATGGATGCGGACGCCGTGCGCGCCCTGTTGGAGCATTCGCGCCGCAAGAACGCCGACTGGGGCGTGACCGGCCTGCTCTGCTACGACCAGCGCCAGTTCCTGCAGATCATCGAGGGCGAGACCGACGTCATCCTCGACCTGTTCCACGCCATCCAGAACGATCCGCGTCACACCAATCTGCGCATCCTGCACGAAGGTGACATAGAGACGCGCGCCTTCGACGACTGGAAGATGGCCTATGAACCCATGCCGTCGGGCCTGCTGCCGACCCTGACCCGCACCATCCACCGCCAGCCCCTGGGCTCGGACGCGCAAGGCGAGCTGAGCGCCGGACGCCGCATCTTCGCCCTCTTCATGGACGAAATGTATGGCGGCGAGCCGGAAGAGCGCGCGCCGGAGCCCGCCGACGCCTGAGCGGGCGGACGCCCTTTCCCGTCCTTGTCGCCTGAAGCGGTCGCCGCCGCCTGAATCGGTCGCCGCCTGAATCGGTCGCCCAAGTCAATGCGCGGCGCGTCGATCCGCGCTAGGGGGGCAGCATGAGCGATCCCGTCCTGCCCTTCGATCTGTCCCGGATGCTGCTGGGCGACGGACCGCCGCTCGTCCTGTTGGAAGTGCTGCTGCGCACGCTGGTCATCTACGCCTACATGTTCACCCTGATCCGCCTGCTGGGCCGGCGGACCAAGTCGCACCTGTCCATCCTCGACATATTGGTGATCCTGGCGCTGGGCTCGGCGGTGGGCGACGGCAGCCTCTACCCGGACGTGCCCGTGCTGCACTGCCTGGTCGTGATCACGGTGATCGTCTTCGTCAACAAAGCCATCGTCGTGTCGGCAGACCGGCATCCGGCGCTGCGGGCGCGCATCGAAGGCGAGCCCCGCATCGTGGTGAGCGACGGGATCGTCCTGACGGAGGAGCTTCGCCGCACGGGCATCGGCCTGCACGACCTGATGGAGCTGCTGCGTCTGAAGGGCGTCAGCAATCTCGGCCAGATCGAACTGGTCGTGCTGGAGCCCAGCTGCGACGTCAGCATCTACCGGCGATCCGAACCCGTGCCGGGGCTATCGATCCTGCCCCGCGCGGCGGAAGCCGGAGACAATGGGGCCGCTTCTGATTTGGAAGAGGCGATGGAGACGTGCTGCGAGGGCTGCGGCACGCTGCACGCGGCCGATTCCGGGCCGTGCCCGCGTACCGGATGCGGGGCGACCGGCGTGCGCCCGCGCAGCTGGCCCCGTTACGCCCTTGCGCAGAGCTAGAAGCGGCGCAGAGCTAGAAGCGCGTCTGCAAGCTGAACCGTGCATTCAGCGGTCGGCCCACGGTGAGGTTGTTGTTGGTGTGCGCGTTGGGAAAATAGTCCGTGTCGAACAGGTTTTCGACGTTGAGCTGCAGGCGGACCCGCTCGCTCACATCGTAATGGGCGGCGGCATCGACGCGGATATAGTCCGGCAGGATCACCGCCTGGTCGTTCCCGGCAAAGCTTTCGTCCTGGTAGGTGAAGCCCGCGCCCAGCCCGAACCGGTCGGTAACCTCGAAGTGCGTCCAACCATTGACCGTATGGCGCGGCAGTTCGCGCGGACGCAGCCCATTCGCCTGGTCGCCCGTGAGGTAGCTATAGCCCGCCGTCATCGTCCAGCGGTCCGAGAGCGTGCCGAAAAGTTGCAACTCCAGCCCTTCGATCGTCGTCTCGATCACGTCCAGCGTGTCGGGATCGAGGTCGGAGACCTGCGGCGAGGTCTGTTCGATCTCGAACACTGCGGCCGTGAAACTGAGCCCGCTTGCGAAGTCCCACTTCAGTCCCGCTTCCAGGTTCTGGAAGATGTTCGGGTCCAGCACATTGTCGGCGCCGTTAATGTCCGTGAACTGTTCGCCGGAGCGCGGCAGGAAGGTCTCGCTGAAACTGCCATAGAGCGAGACGGTCTCCCGCGGCTTGTAGATCAGGCCGAGGCGGGGCGAGAATTCATTGTCCACCCGCGAGCGGGTCTCGTCCGCCACCGCGTTGAACACCTCGATGTCGAACCGGTCGAAGCGGCCGCCCAGCACGATGTCGAAATGATCCGAGACGGCGATTTCGTTCTGCAGATAGGCGGACGCGACCTTCACGTCCACGCGCGTGTCGTCGTTCAGGTCGGTGAAGGCAAAGGTCGTGGGCGTGCCGTCAAGGGCCGTGCCGGAGCGCCCGGACAGGTCGAACGCGCCGCCCGCGCCCAGCCGGATGACCTCCTGGTCGTCGCCATTGCTGGAGAAGACCGTGTTGAAGCGGAACTGGTCGGACGCCGTGTCGATATATTCCACGCCCGCCACGACCGTGTGCGCCAGTACGCCGGTCCGGAACTCGCCCACCAGATTGCCCGACAGCAGGATCCGCTCGCGCCGGGTCTCGTCCAGATAACCGTCGATCTCCACCGCATTGGCGACCGGATCGTAGCTGTCGCTGGGGTAGAGGTTGGAATAGACCTTGTCATAGTCGCCGTAGAAGGCGGTCGCATTGGCCTTCAGATGATCGTTGAAGCGGTGCTGCAGCGTGGCGTTGAGGACATGCGCTTCGAGCGTGGTGACATTGTCCCGCTCGGTTCCGAAGGTCACATCTTCCAGAAACTCCGCCGGGCCGCCGTCCAGCGACGGGATACCCCGGTCCACAAACCGTTCGTGGTCGGCGAATTCGTAGGACAGGTCCAGGATCGTCTGCGGGGTCAGCGCCACGCGCGCCGTGGGATTGAGGCCGATCCGCTCGCCGTCATAGAGGTCGCGGTGGTTGTTCAGCGCCTCAAAGGCCGCATTCAAGCGGACGGCCGCGCGGTCCCCGACCGCGTAGTTCAAATCCGCCATCCCGTCGAACGCGCCGAACGTGTCCACCGCTAGGGTCGCCCCGGCAAAGGTCTCGCCCAGCACGCCTTTCTTGGTCACCCGGTTGACGAGGCCGCCCGTGCCGCCCCGTCCGAACAAGAGCGCGTTGGGACCGCGAAGTATCTCCACCTGCTCCAGATTGTAGAGCGAGCGGTAGTACTGCACGTCGTCGCGCACGCCGTCGATGAAGAAGTCGGCCGTGGAGCGCACGCCGCGGAACACGATGGCGTCGCGGTGGCCCTCGCCTTGGGATGTGGTGATGCCGGGCGTATAGTCCACGATCTGACCAATGGAGGTGAAGCCGCGCTGGGCGATCTCGTCCGCCGTGAACAGCGTCAGGCTCTGCGGCACGTCGATGATGGGCGTGGGCGAGCGCAAGGCCGTGACCTGGTCGGAATAGAGGTATTGCCCGGTGACGATGACCTCGTCATCATAGGGGCTGCCCGCATCCGCCATGTCGGCAAAGGCCGGCAGCGTCGCGGCGGCGGACAAGATCGTGC
>JBCCCX010000074.1:0-12776 GCA_039033275.1 Pseudomonadota bacterium
ATCGACCAAGCGATCGTAACTTCATGAAAAGAAACGTCGTGACGTACGTCATGACTAGTGTGCGGTCTGTTACCAGATCCGCGCGCCGCCAAACGCCGCCTGCGTCTCTCTTCCCAATATTCACGATGTCAAACAGCTCGGATAGAAACTTAGTCTCTACCCAAAACAAAAGGTCTCTCGAAGGAGACCCCCTCGCCTTGGCTTCAGCCGTAAAGACTTTCGCCGTGAAGACCATGTCGTCTTCAGCGAGGCGCGCTACTTAGAAAACCGTAATTCTCTTTGCAACACCTTTTTTGCATCAACCTGCAGATTGTTCAGCTTGCGCCTTACTCTCTGCCGATGTCAGCGAAAACCGGACCATTGCTTCGCGGGGAAGCGTCTATGTCAGATTTTCAAGGATCCAGTCAACACGTTTCCGCATGAATGAGTTCAGCGCGCCAAAAGCGGCATTCGTCGTTCAGAAGACTGGGGCGGCCGTAAGTCAGCGACCCGTGTGGGCCAGTGCCTTGCGACGAGCGCTAAGTAGGGCCGCGGGCGGATAAGGCAAGCGCGATTTGCATTTTTCTTCACCGGACCGTGCGCGAACCCTGTGGAACACCCTGTGCATGGACTGTCAAACATTCGTTTTTACAACGACTTACCGCCGCGGTGTCTTACGTGACCCTCATGCAGAAAGGCTGCACACCTTGCCCGTCCAGCAGCGCCTTGGCGAGCAACTCCCCTGATCCGGCACACAGAGTCCATCCCATATGGCCGTGCCCCGCATTCACCCAGACCGACTCGACTGACGTCTCTGCGATGAGAGGGTGTCCCAGGGCGCAGACGGGGCGCAGGCCTGACCACGTCATGTCCGGCTCCGGCACAGCTCGGAAGAAAGCCGGCCAGAGTTCTTGCCACCGGCGTAGCAGCAGGTCCGGAGTCTCCTCCCCCCAGGTCCCCGACAGGCGCACTCGGTCGGAAAACACGGTCAGCGCAGACCGGGTCATCGCATCCATGACGGGAGCCGGCGGCAGGTTGACCCCTTGCGGGCGGGCATAGTCGGCGGCCCAACCCCGAACGGGGCGAATCGGAATCGCGAGACCGATGGCGTCGAGCAGAGACGGCGTCTCGCTCCCGGCGGCGATCACGATGGCGTCCGCTTCGATCGGCCCGTTGCAGGTGCTCAGCGCGGCGCGGCCGCCCGACAACTGCAACTCCACAGGGGAACCGAAATGGATTCTCGCACCGCGCGCCACGATGGATGCATACAAGGCCATGCCGTAGGCGCGTGCATCGCCAGACCGGTCATCCGGGAAATGGAGAGATGGCCGGTCGATGGGCAGCGTGCCGGACGCAACCGTTTCCACGGCTATGCCCCGCACACGCAATCTCGCGCGGGCCGCCTCGGCGTCTTCATCGCTATCGAACAGCTGGAAACAGCCGGGCGCACGTTCTTGCATGTCGTGCAGCCCGAGCTCTGCCATGCGCTCCGCCAGAAGGTCCCGGCTCCGCAGGGCCAGCGCGTGGACGGCGGTGTCCAGCTCCGGATCGTTGGCCGGCCCGTCCCAGCTGCAAGCCTGGGAGGGGTGGATCATGCCGGAGTTGGCATGGCTCGCCCCGCCCATGGGCGCGCTGCGGCGCTCGACTACGGTGACGCGCGCGCCGCGGCGCAAGAGGGCGTCGGCCGTCGATAGCCCGATCAGGCCGGCCCCGATAACCGCGATATGGGGATGGGAAGTCGTCATGCTTGCGGCGCTGTAGCAGCCCGCCGCGCCGGGCCAAGCCGGACATGCACCGTTATTCGGTCAAGCGATGGCCTCCGGCGGCAGACATGACGGTTCAGAGCGCCTGCTCCTCCAGAAACGCATCGATCCGATGGAAGAAGGCGTCGCGCATCGGATCGCGTTCGAGGAACAGTTCGTGCTTGGCGCCTGGGATAACATGGTAGTCGCAGCCCGACCGGGCCGCGAACATTTCGACAGAGGCAGGATCGACGATCTGGTCTCCCCCGGCCGCAACCATAAGGCCGGGTATGCCCAGCTGCGCGGCGTTGCGATTGATGAACGCCATCGAGTCGAGCGCCGCCGCAATCCAGCCGAAAGTGGGCTCGCCGACGCGCAGGCGCGGCGTGTTCTGGAAAAAGGACGCCCAGCGCGCATAGCGTACCTTGTCGGACGTCAGTTTGTTGTCGGCAAATGCCACGGGGAGCCCCCCGCGCTGCTTCTGGAACGGCAGGTTGCGTCGCGACAGGCCGAGCGCCGACAGGGCGCGGATACCGCCCGTCAGCACGAAATTGTCCACATCCATCAGACCCAGCATCGGCGCGGAACAGATGACGACGGACGGGCTGAGCGTACCGGACAGCACGGCTTGCAGGACGATTGTCCCGCCCATGGAATGACCCATGGCCAGATGCGGCTTCGGGCACTGCCCACCGATCGCGTCGCAGACCCAACCCAGATCGTCGGCATAGTCCTGGAACGTCCGAACGTAGGACTTCAGACGGTCATCGAGCAGACGACCCGACAGGCCCTGCCCACGCGGATCGACCATGACGACCCAGAAACCACGCCGCGTCAGGTCATCGACCGATTCCAAATACTTCTCGATGAATTCCGTGCGGCCAGGCGAGAAGAAGATCGTACCGCGTGCCTCGGTATCGCGCTCCGAATGCTGCGCGACCATGACGCGCAGGCGCTGATCCGGACCGGACGGCCCGGATGGACGGTCCAGGAAATAGAGGGAAAGACGATCCGCCAGCCCATCCGGCATGTCGTGGCCGCTGGGACGAACGAGGTCCGCCGGTTCGAAATCGAACATGGAACAGGGCGGGCCGCAAGCGCGGCCCGCACAAACACTACATATTGGAGAAGATGGACTGGAGCCCCATCGCGACGCTCATGTCGCCGGCCACTTTCAGCTTGCCGGACATGAAGGCCATCATCGGGTCGAGATTGCCCTCGGCCAAAGCGATGAAATCGTCCTTGTCCACGCTGATGGTGCAGTCCGCTTCCTTGTCGGAGCCGACCTCGGTCTCCGTGCCGTGCGCGTAGACGGACCCGTCGCCGCCGAAATCGAACTTGACGGACTTGTCCAAGCCGCCGGATTGTTCCAGCGCGGCTTTCATGCGGGCGGCGATTGCGTCATTGTCCATGTCTGTCTCCGATGAGTTTGAATGAGTTCGCTTTACATGGAACGCCCCTAGGGCCGCGCCAAGGACAAAATCAAACTCGGTGCCGTTAGGTCGTCATTCAAAACTGGAGGCGCTATTCCGGCTTGCGGAACTTCAGCGTCGCGCGGTCGGACTCGCCGATATTGCGGTAGAGCTCGGCATCGAACCCGTTGGCCTCGGGCGTTCCGGCTTCGGGCACGCGCGAACGCGGCGGCAGGGTCCACACACCCAGCGGATGATCCGCCGTGTCGAGCGGATTGGCGTTGACTTCGGACGACTCCACGAACTCGAAGCCCGCATCCGCCGCCAGCGCTTTCATGTAGCTTTCCTGCACATATCCGCTCGCGGCTGCAGGATCCTGTGTCTGCGTTTCGGGCAGACGGTGCTCCACGACGCCCAGCATGCCGCCGGGTTTGAGGACACGGAAGAACTCGGCGAACGCCTCTTCGGCATAGCCACCGCCCATCCAGTTATGGACGTTGCGGAAGGTGAGGAGCGTGTCGACGGACGCATCGTCCAGCGAAAGGCCCGCATCCCCCGAAAAGCTTCCATAACCAACGTCGCCGAACGTATCCATGTCCGCGTAGCGTTCCCTGAAGGCCGCATTGCGCGCGTCGAAGCGCTCCGACACGCCGTCCGGGACAAGTACGGCGACATAGGTGCCGTCATTGGCGGACAGATAGGGCGCGAGGATCGGCGTGTACCAGCCCGGCCAGATTTCCGCGACCGTCTGGCCCGGACCGACCTCGAAGAATTCCAGCGTCTCCACCGGATTGCGGTAGCGGTCGCGCGGCGCGTCGTCGGCCCGGCGCGGATGGTTCACGGCATCGGCCAGGCTCAGCGCATCGGGTGAGGCTTGCGGCTCTGCGACCGCGGGGGCGTCGGTGGTCGCGACGACGCTCTCTTCGGTCGGGGCGTCGGCATCGGCCCCACCGCCCGAACAGGCACCGAGCAGCAATAGCGCAGGCATGAAAAGGGAGAGAAGTCGTATCGTCATGAGCTCACCTTAGCGCGGCTTTTCATATGCGTGAACTTAAAGAATCCGTAACCGAGGACGGATCGGCAAAGGAAGAAGACAGGCCGGATGAAGAGTGCGACGCGACCCCTTGAAACCAAGGAACATATTCCCATCTAAGGGTGTGCGCAGTGCCATGATGGGCCGCGCACAAACTTTCAACCGCATTGCTTAAAGAGAGGATGCACCATGAGACCCAACACCAACCGGGCTTACGATCTGTCGCCCCTGTACCGTTCTTTTGTGGGCCTTGACCGCATGGCCGGCCTAATCGACGCCGCCAGTGCGCAGGCCGCCAACACGGCGAGCTACCCGCCCTATAATGTCGTCCGCTTATCTGATGACGCCTACCGCATCGAACTGGCCGTCGCTGGCTTCACCGAGGACGACCTGACGATCGAGTCGGAGCAGAACCGTCTGACCGTGACGGGCCGCATCGAGGATAAGAGCGCCAATGACGAGGCCGACTACCTGCATCGCGGTATCGCGGAGCGCGGCTTCGAGCGTCGCTTCCAGCTGGCCGACCACGTCTTCGTGGAGTCTGCGGAACTGGCCCACGGCCTGCTGTCGATCTCGCTCCGGCGCGAGCTGCCCGAGGCGCTCAAGCCTCGGCGCATCGAAATCGGCTCCGAGACTGCGCGTGGCGAAAAGTTAATCGCCCCGAAAACTGGCAGCAAGAAGAAGGCTGCCTAAATAGGACCTCGCGATCCGGCTCACCTTCCCTCCCCTTCGAGGTTTGCCGGACGCAAGGATGCGGCACCGCGTGTTACCCCCCCTCCCAGTCGCGCGGTGCCGCTAGCCTTGTTTGAAGAACAAGCGCTCCATCTCCGCCCCGCTCAAGCGGGGCGTTTTCTTCTGCGAAAACGCGTCCTGCGCCGCTTCCATGACCCTCTCATTGATGGGCACGCACAGGCCGTGACGGGCGGCGCGACGCACGATCTCGCCTTGGAGGTGGTCCAGTTCCGGGCTTCGCTCCAGTTCGAGATCGTCCAGCATGGAGGACCGCGCGGTGCGATCGATCTTGGCGATCCGGTCCATCAGAAACCGGTAGAGCCAGTCCGGTTTGTCCATCAGCTGGACCAGCGCAAGCGGATGGCGTCCATTATAGGTCGCCACATCGACCCCTTCGGCCTCCGCCACGGCCAGACCTTCGCGGATCATGGCGATCAGCACGCGCCGGTAGCCCCGCTGCACGAGCCCGTCCCGCAAGGGCCCGCCCGACAGCGCGTTGAGCGCATTGTTCAGGTTCACGAGCAGCTTGGCCCACAGATAGGCATCCACATCGTCCACAACGCGAAAGCCCACGCTGGACTGCACGAAGCCTTTCCGCATGCAAGGCGGCACGTCCGGACCGATAACGAGATCGCCGTCCGTGCCGCGGTGATAATGGCCCGGCGCGGGTGATGTGACGTTGAATGGCACGACCGCACCGCTGATGCGCGCTTCGGGCAATGCGGCGCGCAAGGTCTCGAGGTTCGAAATGCCGTTCTGGAACGATACGACCCAGGCCCCGGGCGCAAAGGCGGCGATCTGTTCGGCCGCTTCTGATGTATCCTGGCTTTTGACGCAAAGCCCGACCACGTCGGCGCCGGACAGAGCGTCAGGCGACGTTGCAACCTCCACTGGGCCGAGCGAGACCGGGGCCTCCTTGAACTGTCCGACGCTCAGCCCTTGTGTCGCCAGCGTCTCGGCGAGACGCGCACGGCCGATCAAGGTCACGTCCGCGCCGCCCTGCATCAGGCGACCGCCCAAATAGCAGCCGATCGATCCCGCGCCGAGGATACATATGCGTGTCTTGACCATTCTGGATCGATTATCGGGAACCGGTGCGCTGTCCAGACCGTCTAGTCGTCGTTAACACAGGCTAAGACGGACGCGCTTGATGATTTCCGCCATGGATTACGACAGGGTCACGGGAAGCCCCCTTGAACAGGACATGTCGGAGACCGTCGTCGAGATCGCATCCGCGCCCTCCGAAAACTCGCTGTATTTGCCCGAATTGCGAGATACGGGGATCGGTCTGCACGACGAAGAGCGCATAAGGGCCGTGGACGCGCTCAACCAGCTCCTGGTGGATGCCCAGGCCCTGTCCAGCCGACCCGGCGCGCAGAACGATCTGTCGGACATGATCTCGGCGCTGGACCGTCGCATCCGCGTGCTGGGCGGCGATCCGATCCGCGACATGGAAGACGTGTCCGACCTTACGCTTGTGAGCGACGTGCCGCCGGACACTCCGGCAGCCGCTTCGTCCGCCGATTGGCGCATCCTATTGGACGGTGCGCGGCAGGCTGCCCGGACAGCCCTGGATGAGGGCGACCATGCGACCTACCACCTACTGGCGCGAACCGTAATCGAGCCGGTCGAGACGCTGATCTGGCAGATGACTTGCGTCGGCTAGGAACGGGTCACCGGCTCGGCGCCGAACATCCAGCTATTCTCCTTGCCGAAATACATCTCGCCTTCGTCGAACCATGTCGGGAGGCCGAAGAGTCCACGCTCCAGCGCGGTCTGCGTGACGTCGATAAGGGCTTGCTTGATGTCAGGAGACTGGGTGCGTTCGACCATTGCCGCACCCAGTAGGCCCACCGCGTCCAGCACGTCCGCCAGCACGTCCGGCTTGGATATGTCGCGGCCCGCCTCCCACATGGCGGCCTGGACGGCCGGGTAGAAGACGTCCACAGTATGGTCTTCATGCGCGACTATCGCCGCTCGCATGGCCAACAGCGTGTTGACGGGGAAATGCGGGTTCATGGCGAAGGGTATGTCGTACATCTTCGCGAAGCGTTCGATCTCGGCCATCATGTAGCGCATCTTGGATGGAACGCCGGCGAAGGCCTGCCAAGGCGGCTGGTTGTTGGACCCTTTGAACAGACCGCCGATCAGTGCGGGCTTAAGCTCCAGCGCCAGCCCGTCGACCCGGGATAGGGCCTTCCACGCCAGGTAGACGTTGGGACTGCCGAAATCGTAGTAGAACTCCAACGGTCTTGCAGCGGGTCTCACCATGTCTCTCCGTAAGGTCTGAGGTCCAGCTCGAACGTCCAGGCATCGCGCGGTTGGCGGTGCAGATCGATGTAGGTCCGCGCAATATGGTCCGGGTTCAGGATCCGGTCGCGGTCGCGTAGCGCATCGACGCCCGGTACGTTGTCCCGGATGAACGCCGAGTCGATCATGCCGTCCACGACGACGTGGGCCACGTGCACGCCCCTGGGACCGTATTCGCGCGCTGCCGACTGCGCCAGGTTGCGCAGGCCCGCCTTGGCCGACGCGAACGCACCGAACCCGGCGGAGCCGCGAACCGACGCGGTCGCGCCCGTGAAGATGAACGTGCCACAGCCGCGGGCGCCCATGCGCGGCAAGACATTATGCGCCGTGAGGAACCCCGCAAAGCACGCCATCTCCCAGACCTTGCGGAAAATGCGAGGCGTGGTTTCGCCGATCTCGAACTTGATATTCGCCCCGATATTGAAGACGCAGACCTCGATCGGGCCCACTTCTGTTTCGATGCGTTCCACCAGAGCGGCCATGTCGTCTTCGTTGCGGGCGTCGACACCGAAGGCGCTGGCCTTCCCGCCCGCATCGCGGATGCTCCACGCCAGCGCGTCCAGCGCGTTCGAGTTACGGGGCCGACGCGTGACACAGGCATGATAGCCTTCTGCCGCGAAGGCGCGGGCGACGGCGGCGCCTGTGTCGATCCCCGCGCCAATAATCAATGCGGCACCATCCGGCATGGGCATATATCTGCCGGGGAAACCGTCCAGTCTCAAGCCGCTTCTTTCCCAGAACACTCACCGAAAAGCGCCCTTCAATGCTGAAGGGACGGCAAACCGCCATGGCTCTGGCACGAGGTTGCCGGACGTTTTAGGGGCCGACCATGGCATCCCCTTATCCAGAACCCGGCTTCGCGACGCTCGCGGCGCAGGTAGACTGCGGCGCACCGAACATTCCCGACAGTTGGAAGCAGGGTCGCACAGCTTATGGCGGCCTGTCGGCCGCGCTACTCCTGGCCAAGACGCGCAGCCTGATGAGCGATCTGCCGCCGCTGCGCTCCGCGCTCGTCAATTTCACCGGACCCGTCACGAACGCGCCCGAAGTTTCGGTGGAACTGCTGCGACAGGGCCGCAACGTCACGACGGTTCATGCGCGCGCCGACATAGACGGACGCACGGCCTGCACGGCAACCTTTTCGCTGGGCGCGGCGCGAGACAGCCATGTCCGTGTCAACCTTTCAGCACCGGACGCGCCGGAGCCGGATATGTGCGAGCCGTTCGCGCCGGAGAACTCGCCCCTTGTGCCCGCCTTCCTACGGAATTTTGAAGTCAAGCTGATTGAGGGCACGCGTCCCATGCAGGGCGGCGACCGGGCCTATCTGCGCTGCTGGGCGCGCCATCGCGACCCGGCGTCGTGGAAGGGCGAGACCGCGCTGCTCTGCCTGGCCGATATCCTGCCGCCCTCGGCCTTCACCATTATGACGAAACTCGGCCCCATCAGCTCGATGACCTGGATCTGCAACGTCATGCGCGAACCGGTCACGCAGGACGGTTGGTACATGGTCGAGGCGGATATGAGCGCGGCGGGCGAAGGCTACTCGTCCCAGGTGATGCGAATGTGGAACAAAGCTGGCGACCTCATCGTGGACGGTATGCAATCCATCGCCATATTCGCCTAAAGCAGCCTACGTCTTTCCCAGCACCCGGTCTGCAAGGCTGGAGACAGCCAGCCCCAACCCGGCCCCGGCGACCATGACGGCCCGGAACAGCAGCGCCCCGATCGTGGCCGGTGCGACCGGCACGCCCAGCGCCGCGAGCACGCCGACCATGCCGCCTTCGCGCAGCCCCACATTGCCAGTCGGGCTGGGAACGGAGCTGGCCAGATTGCCCGCCGCCAGCGCGGCGAGTGCCGCCCACCAGTTGGCGTCTATCTCCAGCGCGAGCAGGCAAAACCAGACGATGGAGGCTCTCACGACGTAGAGGCCAAGGGTGAAGCCCAGAACGCGAAACAGTTTAGGCCGCGTCAGTGCGGCCGCTTCCCGGAAGACATGGCGCAACATGCGCGCGGCCATCGACACGAACCGCCCCCAGCGACCGGTGCCCGTTTCGTCTGCGCGTGCGACCAGCCGTCCGACGAATCCCGGCGGGTTCTGAGACGTCGCCAGAAGCCAGAGTATGAGAGCGGCAAGCAGTGGCCCGGCCAGCGGCCACACCGCGCCGAAGACCAGCGCGCCGGCGACGCCCGCCAGGGTGAGCGTCGTGGAAAAGCCGATGGCGCGGATCAGGAAGGTCGCGGCCGTAGCGTCTTCAGGGTTCGCCCCGCATTCCTCCAGGCGCATCACGCGGTAGACGTCCCCGCCGACCGTGCCGACAGGCAGCTGCGACACGCAGGACATGCCGTAGACGATACGGGCATGCCGGATGCGGCGGTCCCGCACGCAGGGCAGCACCTGCTCCATGCGGCCCACTTTCAACAATTCGTGGACGAGAACGGCCCCGACAGCCGGGATCAGCCAGAGCGGGTCGGCTTGGGAGAATGCGCGTTTCCATTCCGGCCAGGGCGCGACCTGGAACAGGGCCCAGACGAGCCCGGCTACCAAGAGAGCGATGACCCAAGGGCTGCGCAGCCAGCCCTGCACGCGGCGGAAAAGCGATCGCGATCCGGCTTCGTCTTGGCCGCGGGCGGCTGTCGCGGCGGTCTCCGCCATGGTCGCGTCCCTCCCGGTCGTTCGGACCGTTATGTGACGCATAGATGACGCTTTCGGTTCCGCCGGAACCACTATGCGCCCCGGATGGCTCAACCGTCCTGACTGATCGACAGGTCGTACAGGTCCGCCATGACGGATTCAGTGGTGGGCCAGCGCCCAGCGCCCTTGCCACGGATGACGTAGCGGTCGCCATCCGTGAAATCGAACACAGCATGGGCGTCCTCGCCGTCCGCTTGCGCGAGGAAATTGTTGGGCGAAAGGGCACGCAGGCGCAGGTCCGCGACGATTTCTCCCGTATCCCCGGATACGCGGGCCACACGCTTCACGACCTTGCCGTCGCGCTGGGCCTCCGCCACGCCGGCCAGCGTGTCGCGCCCGATCTGACCCGGCTCGAGCTCCACGCCGAAGCCGAGCAGGCTGACGAGGCGGATCTTGGCGGCGGCATCGTGCCCGTCCACGTCGGCGGTCGGGTCGGCCTCGGCATAGCCACGCTCCTGCGCGATCTTGAGTGCATCGTCGTAGGACATGCCCGCATCCATCTCGCCCAGCATGAAATTGGTCGTGCCGTTGAGCAGCGCTTCGACGCGCGCGATGCGCCCGCGCTCCCGGATGCACATTTCCAGCACGGGCATCCCGCCACCTGCGGCCGAGGAGAAGAGGAGCCGCGCCCCGCTGGCCGCGGCATGGTCGAGCAGTGCCTGCCCTCCGGCCGCAATGGCCTGTTTGTTGGCGGAAACGACATGGACGCCGCGGGACAGCATGTCCCGCGTCAGGGTCAGGGCCGGTTCGACCGGGCCCGACACATCGATGAAAATGTCCGGTTCGGCGTCGACAAGCGCCTCGGCCTCTGTCGTCAGCACGTCTTCGGGGTAGCCCTGGCCGATGTATTTTTCCACGTCACGCACCATGACGCGGACGATCTCGAACCGGTCCGGATGCTCGGCCACGCGCCGCCATACGCCGCCACCGACGATCCCGAGACCCATCATGGCGATCCTGAGTTTGCGCGGCGTGGACACCTCGGTCGGCTGGTCGGACACGTCGCCAACCAAGGTGGAGCCCGCCATGCCGGGTTGACCGATACGGAACCGCTGGCCCGTGCTTTCGGCATATTCCAGGGCGCGCGCGGCGATCAAGGGAGCCGCCTTGGCGCGCAGGTCGGCATAGGAAATACGGCCGTAGCGCCGCAACGGCCGGTCGGACGCCTCCTTGGGATCGCGGTCGTAGACGCCGTCCACATCCTTGAGCAGTAGGGCAGGCGCGCCGAGCTGGTCCGCCACGTAGAGCGCTGTCAGATCCGATCCGCCCTGGCCGAGCAGAACGGCGCGGTCCTTGTCACCGATGGCGACATAACCCGGCATGACGACGATGTCGTGGTCCTTGAGGTCCTGCATCAGCTGTCCGCTATCGAGGCCGGTCAGTTCGGCGTTCATCGGATCGCCCGTCGCTGTGAGGCCGAGGTCGCGCGCCTGTCGGACGAAGGCGGGCGCGCCGATGCGCTCCAGCGCCAGCGCCAGCAGCGCAGCCGAGCGGCGCTCGCCGAGCTGGAGCAATTCGGGAAGGTTCCGGGCGCCACCGTTTTCGGACGTGCCTTCGGGTCCCACGCGGCGGGCCTCTGCGATCAGAACGTCTGTCTGGTCGCCCTGCGCCGATGTCACGGCCACGATGTTGCGACCCGTGCGGTAGTGACGGTAAATTTCCGACGCCGCTTCCGTATAGTCGGACAGCGAACGCAGCACGGAATGGCCGAAATTCAGGACGAGCGTGGGGACGGGCATGGGCCGGGTCTGTAGCGGCTCGTTCCGGGCGCGCAAGGCCCGTTACGGGGTCCGGTCCGGACGGCTAGAGGATGCTCCCGTCGAGCTGGAGTTCGAGCGCTTCGACGCGCTCCGCCACCGACTCCAGCGTCGGGTGCAGCGCATTAGCTTCGCGGTAGGCGTCGAGCGCGTCCTGTTGCCGACCGAGGCGTTCCAGCACGGTGCCTAAGGTCCAGAGCGCGTAGAAGTGGCGCGGCTCCAGCGTCAGGGCGCGCACGGCCTCGCTGGCGGCGCGGGCGAAGTCGCGCTCCTCCAGCGCGAGACGGGACGAGCGCGCCCAGCCTTCGGCGTGGCCGGGCATCAGCTGGGTCGCATGGTCGAACATTCGGCGCGCCAGATCGTTGTCGCCCGCCGCCTGGGCACGCGCGCCGCGCCGGAGGATGAGGTCGACCGACGCACTGCCGCTGTCGAGCCACAGCGCCCAGATCTCTTCTGCGACGAGCTGGCCGGCGCTCTCGTCTCCGGCCTGGGCCAGGCGGGCGAACATATCGTCCAACCGCACGGCGCGTTCCTCGCCTCGCGACAGGCGCGAATAGTCGGGCTGGTCGATGTCGGGCGTAGGCGCTTCGGGCGGAAGCACGTCCGCACTGGGTTCTTCCGGCGTGGGGTCGGCCGCTTCGGGCGGCAGGTCGGGTGGCGGCAGGAGCTCCACCGGCGGTTCGATGATGATGCGCGAGCTGTCATCATCCTGCGGCACGTCCGCCGTCTGCGCCCCAGCCGGTGTCCCGGCCAGCATAGAGACCAGGACGGCAAGCAGGAACGCGACGATGAGGAATGCGGCTTTCACACGCGCAAAATGAAGCCCCTCGCCCGTCGGGGCAAGAGGCCGTACCATGAGCAAGCTGTCAGGATGGGCGCGGCAGCGAAAGGCCACGCCGGCCGGCTTCAACCCTGGCGGGCCTTGAAGCGGGGGTCCGTCTTGTTGATGACGTACAGACGGCCCTTGCGGCGCACGACCTGGCAGTCGCGGTGACGGTTCTTGAGCGATTTCAGCGAGCTGCGGACTTTCATGACCTCAGGTCCTTGTAGGCGAAAAGGTTGTCGGAGTAATTCGTGGCGCATTTTCAGCGGAAGCGGGCATATATGGACGGGTCGGGG
>JBCCCX010000075.1:0-12666 GCA_039033275.1 Pseudomonadota bacterium
ACGATGACCACGCCGAGGAAAAGCCGCCTGAAGTCCGACAGGGACGTGAACCGCCAGATCAGCCTGTCTTGGCGCATGACCGCCCAGACGATGGCCGCGACGACCGCCGCCACGGCGGCGGCGCGGTAGTCCACATTGGCGATGATGTCCTGGTCGAGATGGTCGTAGCGCAGGCGCACCGCCACGAAGACGGCCAGCGCGGCCATCAGACTGTCGAACAGGATCACGGCCAGGCTGGTGGCGAGTTTCCGGATCGGCCGGTTACGGTCGGAGGCGCGGCGGCGTCTCATGCGCTTGGCTCCGTCAGTCGGCGTAGGGACCATCGCACGCGGTTGGCGCGCGCCTGCCCGTCGCCGTCGCTCATCGCGCGGCCCGCAATCACGAGCTGCTGGCACCGCACGGGACGCGCGGACGCGCCGAGATAGACGGACGGCTCGACCACGAGCGGGCCGCCATCCGTGCGGAAGCGCCAGGCCGTGCGGCCCTTCTGGACGAGCAGCGCGCTGGTGAGGTCCTGGGCGAGGCTCACGCGGACATCGGGGTGGAAGTGGAAGCGGATGGTGAAGGGAACGGGGTCGCGCGACACGGGCACGTCGCCCATGGGTACGAACAGGCTGTCTTCGCCGCGAATATCATCGCCGGTCTCTCCTACGAACAGGCGGCGCCGGTGAACCAGGCCATGCGCTTCCTTATAACCGTCATGCGAACTCTCCAACCATATACCGCTCGCCTGCTCCTTGCGCCGGGCCCGCACATTCTCGGGCTCCACGGCGACGGCGGCACCCACACTGTCGGCGACGAAGCCGTCTTCCAGGATTTCGCCCGGGGAGCGGTCGGCCAAGGTCAGCGCGCAATGCGCGGCGCTGGACCGCACGGGGCGCCGCCAGTCCGCCGCCGCCGTCGGGTGCCAGCCGCAATTGGTCAGCAAGCGGCCCTCTTGTGTGGAGACTTCCACCGAAAGGGGCGCCAGATGCGCATCCAGGTCGAAGGGCCGCGGCGCGACGCCACCCGTATCGACCAGGGCGACCGTACCGCCTGCCTCCAGCCGGTGATAGCCCGAATGCGGTCCATAAGAGAAGGGCTGGGCGTCCCCGCCGCTCAGCAGCGCGTCGATCTTGCGGGGGTCGCGTGCATCCCCGCCGTGGAAAAGCGCAAGCCCGCCATCAGTATGGCGCAACGTCGCCACCATGGGGCGCAGCCGATCGACGGCACGGCTCAAACTCCGCGAGCCTTCCAGCCCCGCCGCGCCCAGGACCGCATCCACCGACGACAGAATGTCCAGCGCGTCCATCGTGGCCGCCGGAGAGCGGCTGACATGGCCTCCATCCGCCAGGACCTGCAATTCCGCTTGGGCGTCGAGTGCGTCCAGGGCGCGGGCCAGCACCAGCCGTCCGCTCTCGGGCAGGCGCGCGGCGTGGATCACGAGAGCGGCGGGACCGCGCAGCGCCGGCAAGCCCGGGCTCAGGCGCGGGAGCATCGCGCGCAGGCGCCGGGCTTGCGAATTATAGCGGGCGGTCACGGTATCGGACGGATCGTCCACGGACCCGGCTAATCCCTCCAGCATGCGTCCCGCGTTCAGCAGACGCAGCGCCAGCAGGTCCGGGGCGAACACGAACGGGTTGGAGCCTGTGTACAGGCCGCTCCACTGGCGGGCCAGCTGAGCGGCCTTGGCCTCTCCGCCGGGCACGCCGAAAAGATCACCGACCCAGTCGAAACCGTGAACCCAGGCCGCGAAACGCTCCGACGGCAGAGCGACGGAGAAGGGATGGCCATGCGCGCCGACGTCGATGGATTGGCTGCCATAAGCCCAGCGGCCTTCCAGGAGCCCCTGTCCCCGGCCCGCATCGGCGAAGGGGCGCGGCACGTCCAGCGGGCGCAGCGCGCCGCCGCGTGGTCCGGTCAGGGGCCGGAAGCGGGAGGCGGCCTGCAGCAGGCCGTCGCCGACCCGGGCCCGCAGCGCGTCCCTTATCCCGACGCGTTGTGTCACGTTGGAGCGTCCAAGGCGCAGCTCAGGCGGCGGCGCGGGCGGGCGCGTCGCGCAGGGCCGCGATGTTCTCCGACAGAGACCCCGAGCCTTTGAAAACGGCGCTTCCGGCGACCAGCGCGGTCGCACCGGCCGCGATGCATCGGGGTGCGGTCTGCGGGTTCACGCCGCCGTCCACCTCCAGCACGATGTCGCGGCCAGTCCGGTCGATCATCCCGCGCAACTGCTCGATCTTGGCCAGCTGGCTGTCGATGAAGCCCTGCCCGCCAAAGCCTGGATTGACGCTCATCACCAGGATCAGGTCGAGCATGTCGATCACCGGCTCCACGACTGAAGCCGGCGTACCGGGATTGAGCACAAGACCGGTCTGCGCGCCGAGGCTTCGGATCCTCTGGAGACTGCGGTGCGTGTGGGGACCGGCATCCGGATGGATGGACACGAAGTCCGCGCCCGCCTCGACGAAGGCTTCCAGATAGGGGTCTACGGGTGCGATCATCAGATGGACGTCGAACGGTTTGGCGGAATGGGGGCGCAGGGCGGCGACCACGGCTGGGCCGATCGTGATGTTCGGGACATAGTGCCCGTCCATCACGTCGACATGGATCATATCGGCCCCGGCGGCGTCCACATCCCTGACTGCCTGGCCGAGCGCGGCGAAGTCGGCGGACAGGATGGACGGGGAGATGAGGACATCGCTCACGGGGCAGCCTTGTGTTGGCGGGGTCCGGAAAAAACGCGGTCCGCTTTTGCGGCGATAGTTTCTTCCGCCCCGGACGGGAAGTCGCAGCCTAGCAGCGGGCAGACGCATCCGCAACGCGCTGCAACGTCAAAGGCCCGGCCCGGCTGTGAGCCGGACCGGGCCTTGACCCGAATGGCGATGTGCGTCCCGGCGGTGCCGTCAGGCGCCTTCGGGACGTCCGGGCCTGCGCCGCGCTATTTGCGGATCGGCAAGTAGTCGCTGGAGCTGTAGGTCGAGCCCGAAGTCGCGTAACCGCCATGTGTCACGGTGGTGGACGGGCCGGTATAGACCGTCGTCGAGCCGACCGGTTCGCAGCACGTCGTCGTCAGTTCGGGTGCCACGTAGGTCGAAGTCGGCGGGATATAGGTCGAGGTGGACGGTGCCACGTAGGTCGAAGGCGCGACATAGGTGCTGCTCGAATGGTGCGAGAAGCTGGAGCCACGCTGCATGCAGGTACCATCCGGCTGCGCCGTCGTGCCGGTCGGGCAATTCGCCGTTCCACCAGAAGAGTACGACGAGACATGGCTGGAGGAGACCGAGCCGCTGGAAACCACGGATCCGCTCGAAATGATCGAAGATCCGCCGAAACGGCCGCCCTGCAGGCATGTGCCGTCGGGCTGCGAGGTCGTGCCGGCCGGGCAGGGTGCGGTTTCGGACGAGAAGGTCGGGCCGTGCGACGTCACCGTTCCGGACGAGATCACGCCGGTGGAAACGTGGCCGGTGGAGACATGACCGCCATAGGCAGGCGGACAACCCGAACCGCACGTCACGCCTTCATAGTCGTAGATCGTGTGCGAAGCGATGGGCGCATGCTTGACAGGCGGGGTGTACACCGGAGCCGGATGATGGATAACAGGGGCCGGAGCCACGCCGCAATTGGCACCGCACGGAACGCCTTCATAGTCGAAAAGCGTGGCGCCGCCATAGCGGGCGCTCGACGCGTGGCTGTTGGCGCAAGCTGTGAGTCCCAGCGTGGCGAATCCGGCGGTTGCCATCAAACCGCTGCGGAAAATCTGTTTCGTGCTCATCAGAGCCTCCCATTTTGACACATCGCTCGCAACGTCGCTTCAAGAGTCGTGCCAGTTCCGCCTTTCCTTAGGCGGGCCGAGTTAATGCGGGCTTTAGGCCCGGTGTTTTGTGCCGACATCACCCCGCTTCTGCGACGCGGGGCTTCAGTCGGCTCTCTGCAGCACGGCGATGAAGAAACCGTCCATCCCGCGGCCGTCCGGCGCGTCGGGCGGAAGCAAGCGGACCATGCCGTCTTCGAACCGCTCCGCCGGAAGATCCAGCCCCGGCGCATCTTGCTGCACAACAAGGCGGAATTCAGGCGCGGTCTTCAGGAATTTCCGGACACGGTCGGCCCCTTCGCGCTGCTGCAGCGAACAGACCGAGTAGAGCAGCATACCGCCAGGCGACACGCATTTCGCCGCATGGGCGAGCAACTTGTCCTGAAGTCGGGTCAAAGGGGTGATGTCGCGCTCGCGCCGATTGTAGAGCACGTCGGGACGTCGCCTGAACGTCCCCGTCGCCGAGCAAGGCGCATCGAGCAACACGGCCGCGAACGTTTCCTCCGGCGCGTAGTCCGCCAGGTCGGTCGTCACGACGTCCGCTTGCAAGCCGGTGCGGTCCAGGTTCTGGCGCAATCGGCCGGTGCGGGCCTCGGACAGGTCGA
This sequence comes from Pseudomonadota bacterium, assembly GCA_039033275.1. Taxonomy (GTDB): domain Bacteria; phylum Pseudomonadota; class Alphaproteobacteria; order Caulobacterales; family Maricaulaceae; genus Litorimonas. The sequence goes on from JBCCCX010000075.1 coordinate 4,396, forward strand.
GAGCGGTTACATGCGCACCCATGGCGGCCATCTGCATCGTCTTGCCACCGGGCGCAGCACACAGATCCGCCACGCGCTTGCCCGCCAGGCCGCCGGCCGCGCGGGCGAGGATCCGCGCCGGCAGGGCGGCGGCGACATCCTGCGCCCACCACTGGCCGCCCTCATACCCGTCCAGCGCCGCGACGTTGCCGATCGCGTCCAGGCGCACGGTTTCTCCAGCCAATACCGTGCCGCCGAGGCGTTCCGCCCAACCTTCCGGGTCCGAGGCGACGGACAGGTCGAGCGGCGGCGCGTTCGCCAGCAGCACCGCCATGCGCCGAACGGTCGCCTTGCCGTAGAGGCGCGACCATTCGGACCGCATCCAGCCCGGTATGTTATTGACCGGCGGCACCTTGGCGGCGTCCGATTTGCCTGTATCCGCCACCTTGCGCAGCACGGCGTTGACCAGTCCGGAGAAGGGCTCGCCCTTACCGTCCGCCTTGACCAGCCCGACCGTGTCGCCGACGGCGGCATGCGGGGCGACGTCCATGAAGATCATCTGCGCGGCCGCCGTCTGGAGATAGGCCTGCACCCGGCCCGGCGGCGGTCGCTTCACCAGCGGGGCGAGCACGGCATCGATCTGCCCCAGCCGGCGCAGGGTCGTGGCGGCGATGGCGCGGGCGAAGGCCCGGTCGCGTGCGTCGAGCCCGTCCAGCGCGGGATTCTTGGCCAGAGACCCCTCCAGCCGGTAGCCTCGACCCAGCACGTCGCCGACCGCCATGGCGGCCGCCTTGCGCGCGCGCTGCGCATTCGTCAGGGGAACCCGGTCGCGGCGCGGCGCGGCACCGTCGGGCCGTCCCTTGTACCCATTTCCGGAACCCCCTTTGGAGCGGCCCTTGAAGTCGCCTTTCGGCTTGCCGCGATAGCCGCCTCCCGATTTTCCACCCTTCTTGAAGCCGCCGCCGCCTTTCGACTGTCCGGGACCGGGTTTTCCAGACGATCGCGCGCCAGCGGGTTTCGGGCTTCGGGGTTTTCTCGGCGCATCGGACATGGCCGCGCCTTAGGGTACGGACCCTTTGCGGTCCATCCCGAGACGCTTCGCGCTCTCATGGACTTGGCGCATATCCCGCCGCGCATGGTAAACAGTGTCCTATCGCGGGATTCATGCGTTTTTCAGCCTTGCGCTGTAACGAAAAGGCACATCGGGACATTGTGTCCGGTTTGACGTTTGAGGGCGCTGTTCCTAACTGTCCGGTATGTCAGAGACATTTCCGGACAAGCCGCAGAACGCCGCCCCCGGCAAGGCCTTGCCGCCCGCCGCCATCCGCGCCTTGCAGGAGGCGGAGGCGCGGCGGCGCAAGGCTGCCGAGGAGGAGCGTCCAGCCGAACGCAACGGACCGAGCGGCGAGGAGCCGACGCGTTACGGGGACTGGGAACGGGGCGGCATCGCCTACGACTTCTGACCCTCCCACGCGCCGCCACCCTTCGCCGCAAACGGTGAATGGCGCGACGGTCCGGCAACGCATCGGACCACGGCGCGAAATTGGGAGTGGCGAAATGGCCATCGAAAAGGCGCGCACGCGCATCACGGCCCTGGCGGGACCGGCGACAATCCTGGCCGGCCTCTTCATGGCTGGGTCGGCCTGGGCGGGCCCTGTGTTTCACTGCGGCGCGCCGGGTGGACCGGTCTGCGATGCGGGCGTCGAGGTCCTGCCCGCGCCGCGACCCCATCACGGCCCGGCGACGGTACAGAACCGCACGCCCTACGACTTTCTCGACAGCATCCATTTCCAGCGTTCCCCGCACGTCTCCATCACGCGCATCCATGGGATGGGCACAACGGTGGGTCTTTCCGACGCGCCCAAGGGCTTCACGGGCGGATGCCATCCGGAGAGCACCGCCTATTGCCGCAGCGCCGCGCCCACTCCGCCTCTTGTCGCACCGCCCGTGATTCCGCGGCCGCCCGTCATCGCACCACCCGTGATCGCGCCGCCCGTCATCCGCCCCCCCGCACCGTGCGGGCGGCCCGTCGCGCCCGCGCCTTGCGGACAGGCTTATAGCGGACGCGTCGTGGCGGTCGGCCGCGTTTCGCCGCCCTCGGCCTTCGTGCCGCGCATCTACGGCGATCCCCACACGATCGTCCCGGGCATCGCGCATGTGCCGACATCCATCGTGGACCGCGACCCCTACCGCGCCCAAGCCCTGCTGGACACGCGCCAGCCGCGCCCCAACCCCTGGACGCCGGGCGGCGTGACGCCTGCGCTGACCGGCGTGCCGGTCCAGCCGCACGTTCCGGGGCCCGCTCTGCATCCAGGCCCCGTTCCACATCCTGGCCGTGCCGTCACTGGCCGCTACGGCCTGGCCGGACCCGGTCCGGTCTGCCGCGCCCCGCGGCCCGGCCACCCATCGTCTTGCGGCCGCTACTAACTTTCCGCTTCCGGCACTGAATAAGGCGAAGCCGCGCCCGCAAGAGCGCGGCTTTCGCGCATCGGGAATCAAGGCTGGCACAGCCATTGCACCGTCAACCGCCGAGCGAGGGGCCGTCCGGGTCCTTCGGGAGCGCAAGAGGGTTGCCACGTGTCCAAGCTATTCCGAACCAGTCTGGGACTGGCCACCGTGCTGGGTATCAGCGCCGCCGCCACGACGGCCCAGGCCGGTTGCACCATTGCCAAGCCCGCCCCTGTAAAATCCTGCATCAGCTGCGACGGGCCGGTGACGGGCCATTCCACCCTGCCGCCTTTGTCGTCCTACTTCGAGCACCAGTTCCGGTGCACAGGCAAGACCTACACGCCACGCACCCATTATTCATCCGGCCGGACCGTCCAGACGGCCATTGTCCAGAACGCGGGAAATAGCACGGCCACCCAAACCGCCATCGTTCAGAATGGCAGCTCAAGCTCGACGCAGACCGCAATCGTGCAGAACGGCGGGTCGGGCGCGACGCAAACCGCAATTGTCCAGAATGCAGGCACGGTCGCACCCGTGCAGACCGCCATCGTCCAGAATGCAGGCGCGGGATCGTCTCAAACGGCCATTGTGCAGAACAACACCTATAATAGCCGCATCGTGACGAGCCCGCCGCGGATCGTGACCCGCGCGCCGCGCGTGATCAGCCGCACGGTCAACACGACCCGCACCGTCTGCGGTTCCGCGACGTGGCACCCCGCCTGCAGCTACCGCCCCGCGCCGCCTCCGCCCGTCATCCGCGTGATCCGACCCATCGTGCCCGTGCCCTACCCCGTGCCGACGCCCGTCCCGGTCTGCGTCAGCGGACCATGCGGCGCGACCGGCTATGCCCGCCGCTCCCGCTACGGCTACTAACGCCTGAAATCGACCCCGGCGATCTCCGCCATGATGGCGCGGGCCGCCGCGACCGGGTCTGCGGCTTGCGTGATGGGACGCCCGATCACGAGATGACTCGCGCCCGAACCGAGCGCGGCCGCAGGCGTGGCGATGCGTTTCTGGTCGCCTGCATCCGCCCCGACGGGCCGCACGCCGGGCGTGACCACGAGGAAACTGTCGGGGACGGCGGCCCGGATAGCGGCCGCCTCCAGCGGGGAGGCGACGACCCCGTCCACGCCTGCCTCCAGCGCCTGGCGCACGCGGCGCATGACCAGGTTTTCCGCATTGTCATTGTAACCGATGGCTTCCAGCGCGGGCTTGTCCAGCGAGGTCAGCACGGTCACGCCGAGGATCTTCAACCCGCTATCGCCCTTGCCGCGCACGGCGGCGCGCATCACGTCGGGCCGTGCGTGGACGGTCAGCAGCTGGGCGTCCAGCCCAGCGACGGACCGGGTGGCCTTTTCCACGGTCGCGTCGATGTCGTGGAATTTGAAGTCGAGGAAGACGTTCTTGCCCGCATCGCGCAGCATGCGTCCCAGCTCCACGCCTCCGATGGGCAGGAGCTGCAGCCCAATCTTGTAGCTGGCCACGCTGTCGCCGAGCCGGCGTACCATGGCATGCGCCTCCTCCACCGTGGGAAGGTCGAGCGCGACGAAGACGCGTTCATCGGTGCGGACGTCTGTCAACGCGTTCACGTCTTGGCACCCATGTTGCGGAAGCTTTCGGAACGCTTGAGCATTACGCGCTTGACCCATTGCTGGGGCAGGAAGCGCCCGATCCGGGCGATGGTGCGGTTCACTTTGCCCGGAATGAAAACGTCTCGATTCTCCTCCAGCGCGTCCGCACCCAGTCGCGCGCAGTCCTCCGCAGGCATGATCATGTAGCCGGGCAGCTGGTTTATGCCGTCGCGCGTCCCGTTCACATCGTGGAACTCCGTGAGGGTGAAGCCGGGGCAGAGCGCGCTGACATGCACGCCCGTGCCGTCCAGTTCCACGTTCAGGCTCTGGCTGAACTTGATGAGGTAGGCTTTCACGGCGGCGTAGAGCGTGTGGCCGCGGCTGCCTGGCATGTGCCCGGCGAGAGAGGCGACGTTCATCACCCGGCCATAGCCGCGCTCCACCATGCCCGGCAGCAGCTTGCGCGTGGCCTCCACCACGACATCGACCATCAGGCGGTTGAATCGATCATGCTCTTCCCACGAACTGTCGAGGAACGTGCCGGTGTGGCCATAGCCCGCATTGTTGATCAGCCCGTCCACAACGATCCCCTTGGCATCGATCTCGGCCAGCATCCCGTCCACCGCGCCGTCCGCCATCAGGTCGGCCGTGACGACCGCCACGGAGACGCCGTGCGCCGCCTCGATCTCGGCCTTCAGCGCGTCCAGCCGGTCCGTGCGCCGCGCCGTGACGACCAGGTTCCAGCCGCGCCCGGCATATTCGCGGGCCAAGGCCGCGCCGATCCCCGCCGACGCGCCCGTGATGAGCATGGTCCGCCCCGAAGGTGCATCCGGCCGTTGCGACTCGCTCATACCTGTCCCCTTTGTGTGTTTGCTCCCGCCCGGCCGCTTGCTAGACGCGCGTACATGACAAGGCAAATCGCGACACGCTTCACCGCTTTTTTAAGTGTGGGAACCTTGCTGCTGAGCGGATGCAGCACGTTGAACCTGAACGAGGCCGAGCCGGAGAAATACATGGCCTATGAGTGCCAGCAGCTCTTCCAGTTGGCCGAAGCCTACCGGCCGCAGACGCAGGAGCAGATCTTCGCCGATGTCAGCGACCTGGAGCGCCGCAATCTCGGCAATCGCGGGTCCGGCCTGAGCGACAATCCCCGCCCCTATGAGGCCGAGCAGCAGAGAGAGCGCCGCTCCATTTCGCTCGCCATGCGCGAAAAGGACTGTGTCTAGTTGGACGCGGTCGCACTGCTGAGGTTCGGAGCCTTTTTCGGCATACTGGTCCTGTTCATCACGCTCGAAGCCGCCTTTCCGGCGCGCGCCCGCATTCTGCCCCGGCTGGCCCGCTGGCGCACCAACCTGTCCCTGTCCATCCTGGGCAGCCTCGTCGGCGCGTTGATGGCACCGGTGCTGGCCGTGGCGGTCGCGGCCTATGCGGCGGGCCAGGGCTGGGGCCTGTTCAACGTCCTCACTCTCGATCCTTGGGTCGAGGGACTGGTCGCCGTCGTCCTGCTCGACCTCGCCATATGGGCGCAGCATGTCGCCTTTCATCACGTGCCGTGGCTCTGGCGTCTGCACAGCGTCCATCATACGGACCGTGACCTGGACGCGACGACCGGCGTGCGCTTCCATCCGGTCGAGATCGGGATCAGCCTGCTTTGGAAGGCGCTCGTCATCCTCGCGCTCGGCCCCAGCGTCGTTGCCGTCATCGCGTTCGAGATCGTGCTGAACGGCACGGCCATCTTCACCCATAGCAACACAGCCCTGCCGCCCCGGCTGGACCGCACCCTGCGGCGCATCATCGTCACGCCGGACATGCACCGCGTCCATCACTCGATGCGCGAGCCGGAGACCAACAGCAATTATGGGTTCAACCTGTCGGTCTGGGACCGGCTTTTCGGGACCTACCGCGCGCGAGCCGCCGCGCCGCTGGTCCTCGGACTTTCCGAGCACCAGACGGACCGTCCCGCCCGGCTGGGCGCCTCGCTGCTCCTTCCCTTTGCAAGACGCCGCCCGTAGAGAGCCACCATGCTCTGGCTCGTCCTTATCCTCCTTGCCGCGCTCGCCGTCGCCGGCGTGCTGATCTTCAACCGGCTTGTGGGCCTGCGCCAGATGGCGGACAATGGCTGGTCGGACATCGACGTGCAGCTCAAGCGCCGGGCCGACCTGATCCCGCAGCTAGTCGAGACGGTGCGCGCTAATGCCGACCATGAGCGCAGCCTGTTCGAAGACGTGGTCCGCGCCCGCAACGCCGCCCTGTCGGCCGGAGACGATGTCGGCGCGCGCGGCGCGGCGGAAGGCCGGGTGGCGCGGGACACGTCGCGGCTGATCGCGCTGGCGGAAAGCTATCCGGCACTGCGCGCCAACGAGAACTTCCTCGATCTGCAGGAACAGCTGTCCGAGACGGAAGACAAGATCGAGATGGCGCGACGCTTCTACAACGGCGCGGTGCGGGAGCTGAACACGGCGGTCGAGTCCGTGCCGAGCAATCTGGTCGCGGGGCCGTTCGGCTTCAGGCCGCAGCGCTTCTTCGAGATCGACCCGGCGAATGCGCCCGCCCCGGCCATCGAGTTCGACGCGTGAGGGTTTTCGCCGGACTTCTTCTCACCCTCTTCTGGGCCCTGTTGTGGGCAGCCGCCGCGCTCGCGCAGGAGCGCATCACATTCTACGACGTGGACATCGCGGTCGAGCCGTCCGGCGATATCGAGGTCGTGGAAACGATCGAGTTGGTCTCCGAAGGCGTGGAGATCCGGCGCGGGATCTTCCGCGAACTGCCCGCCGCCTACACCTTCATGGGCGTGCGCCGCCCTTACGAATACGAGCTGCTCGAGGTCCTGCGCGATGGACAGGCCGAACCGGTCGCCACGATCCGGCAGGGCAATGCGGTGACCTGGCGGATCGGCCGGGCGGACCGTCTGCTGGACCCCGGCCCGCACCGCTACACGATCCGCTACCGCGTGGCCGACCAGATCCGGCGCCACCGGGATAGGGGCGACGCGTTCGGCGACCGGGACGAACTCTGGTTCAACGCGGTCGGCACCTATTGGGACTTCCCGATAGAGCGGGCGCGCGCGACCGTACGCTTCCAGGACGGCGCGGAAGTGGTCGACGCGACCGTCGTCACGGGCAACCGGCGCGACGAACGCCGCGATGCATCCGTCACCGTGCGGGGGGACACGGTCGTCGCGGAGACAACGCGGCCCCTGCCGGCCCGCAACGGTCTGAACCTGTCCGTATCCGTCGCGCCCGGCACCATCGCCGCGCTGAGCGCGGAGCGCCGGGCGCGCCTGTTCTGGCTGCGCCACGGGGCCGTCATCCTGCTGGGCCTAGGCGGGCTGGCCCTGCTGCTCTTCTACTGGCGGGCCTGGTCGCGCGTGGGGCGGGACCCGGCCCGTCTGCCCGTCTTCGCGCGCTACGAACCGCCGCTGGCCAAGGACGGCGCGCCCTACAGTCCGGCGGCGGTGCATTACCTTCACCACAAGGGCTTTCGCGAAATGGACGCGCTGTCGTCGCTGCTCATGCAGCTGGGCGCGCAGGGCGTGCTTGACATCGAAGCCGACAAGAAACGCACCACGCTGCGGCAGGTCGCCCCCACGCCCGACGCGCACGACGCCCGCATCCTGCTGGGCAGCATCCTGCCTAATGGCGGGACGCGCGTGTTGGACGGCGGGACCGATACGGGCTTCCATCTGGGCGTGATGAACTTCCACCGCCTGATCGCAGAACGGTATGGGCCGAAATATTACCGCCGCAACCTGCTCTGGGCCGTGGGGGGCGTCCTCCTTTCGGCCGCTCTGGCGGGCATCGTGCTGCTCTCGCCCGTCGCGAAGAATTCGCCTCTCGTGCTGGGCTTGTTCGGTGCGCTCGCCCTGCTCAACATCGTCTTCGCGATCCTCCTGCCCGCCCCGACCAAACGCGGCGCGCAAGTGTCCTCCGAGATCGAGGGCTTCAAGCTCTATCTCGAGACCGCCGAGGAAGACCGGCTGAACATGGCGGACCCTGTCTCCGACCATTATCAAGGCCGCTCTCCCGCCATGACGGTGGCGCTCTATGAGCGCTTCCTGCCCTATGCCATGGCGCTGGGCGTCGAGAAGCCCTGGACCAAGCAGTTCGAGGACTCCCTGCCGCGCGAGGCCGCCGAATACCGCCCGTCCTACGCCCGTGGCAGCGCCCTGTCGGGCCGCCGCGGCCCCGTCGGCTTCTCCCGCGCACTCGGCAAGACGCTGACGGCGGGCGTCGCAGCCGCAGCCCCGGTCAGCCAGAGCAGCGGCAGCGGCTTC
>JBCCCX010000076.1:0-12579 GCA_039033275.1 Pseudomonadota bacterium
CGGTCCTTGTGGCCGGGATGGCCGATACCGAGGCGGATGCGCCGGAAGTCCGGGCCGCCACACAATTGGTTGATCGACCGTAGGCCATTGTGACCCGCCAGACCGCCGCCCATCTTCACCCGGATCTTCCCGGGCGCGATGTCGAGTTCGTCGTGGAACACGGTCACGCGCTCCAGCGGCACCTTGTAGAACGCCATGGCCCTCTGAACGGCGACACCGCTCTTGTTCATGAAGGTGGTCGGCTTGAGGATCAGCACCTTCTCGCCGCCGATCGTCCCGGTACGGGTGAGGCCGTTGAACTTGGCCTGTTCCGCGCCGAATCCATGGTCGTCGGCGATCGCGTCGACGACCATGAAGCCGATATTATGACGGTCGAGCGCGTGTTTCGCGCCCGGATTACCGAGGCCGACCCAGATCTGCATGATGTCAGGCGTCTTCCGAGGGAAGAGCCAGCGAAGCATCAAGCTTCGCCGTCACCATCCGTATCGATCTGCGGATTCTGTTCGATGGCAGGAACTTCGTCCGCATCGACATCCTCGTCTTCGTCCTCGGTCTTGGAGGTGCGGGATGCGACGATGGTCGCGATGGTGAAATCGCGGTCCGTGATCGTCGGCTTGATGCCTTTGGGCAGCTTGATGTCGGAGATGTTGATGCCGTCACCAATGTCGAGTTCGGACACGTCCGCCTCGAAACCTTCAGGAATGTCGCCGGCCGGGGCCGTGACTTCGATGGCGTAGCGGACAACGTTCAGCACGCCGCCGCGCTTCATGCCCGGAGACTGTTCTTCGCCGACGAATGTGACGGGCACTTCCACGTCGATCTTCGTCTTGTTGGTCACGCGGAAGAAATCCACGTGCTGCGGGAAGTCCGTGACGGGGTGGAACTGAACGTCCTTGGTGAAGACCTTCTGCGTCTTGCCTTCGTGGGACAGCTCGATCATCGAGCCGAGGAAGTCGCCGCTGTTCAGCGCCTTCAGCACTTCGTTCATCTTCACGGCCACGGGCACGGGACCTTCGTCGCCGCCGTAGATCACGCCTGGGACCAGGCCGTTGCGGCGGGCTTCGCGGGCCGCACCAGTTCCCGTGCCTTCGCGCACGGTTACGTCGAGAACAACACTCATCGGATCACTCCTACTTACTGTGTTCGGGTTAAAGAGAAAGCCGCTCCCCCTTGGGATCAAGGGTGGTGGAGCGGCTCGTTCGGGCGGGCCTTTAGTCGGAACCCGCCCCGATGGCAAGCCGTGCGGTCAGAGTGGCGCCATCAGGCCCCTACCAGGGTGTGACGCCCCACCACACCAGGGTGACGGCCAGAAGCGCACTTGCCAGTCCGGTCAGGGGAAGCCCGATCCGGGTGCGAAGGCGCATGCGGCCCGTGTCGCGAACGCGGAAGGCCGTGACGATGGCCGCAAGACCCAGGATGCCGCCTAGAAGAACGATCCAGGCACCGAATCGCGCCGGGGGCGCGAAGCCGGCCAGCAGGCTCAGCTCGGACATGTCGTAGGCCGCCGCCCCACCGGCCGCGATCAGGCCCAGCCCGACCAACGACACCAGCGCACCGGCCGCGGCGAGAGCGCGCGGCAGGGTAGGCCCCGCGCTCGCGACATTGGACGGCAAAGGCGCGAAGAAGCGTGCCACGACCCCGATGACGATGGCGATCAGCGATATCACCAGCGTCGTGACGATGGCACCGATCAAGAGGCCCGGCAGGATCAACGTCTTCTCATCTTCCACGGCCATACCGGCCATGCGCAGGGTGGCGTCAGTCTGCAGAAAGGTCAGAAATTCCGGCGGCTCGACACCTTCTTCCAGGCAGGACGCGTCGAGCTGCGAGAGGTCCTGCGCAGGATCGTCGAAAAAGTCCGTCATCACCTGTGCGCCGCATTCGGACATGGAGCGCGTCGGGCCGTGACCGGCATAAGGCACGACGATCAGACGGCCGTTGGCGAAGCCCGGTGCGATCCGCTCCGCCATGGCGGGCGGCGTGATCGGATCCCAGTCGCCATTCACGATAAGTGTCGGGATCTGGCTCTCGATAAGCTGGTAATCCGCGCGGTCGCGCGGGGCCAGTCCGGAATCGACGCAGGCTTGGGCGGCGGCTCGGCTTCCTTCCACCGTAAAGACGCCGCCCGCAAAGCGCGGGTTCTCTGCCAGGTCTTCGCCCGCTACGGCGGCCTGCGCGGCCGCATAGCCGTCATTGCAGCGGATCGCCGCGCCCATCGCCTGGCTGAAGTCCGAAAGCCCGTCGTCCATTCCGCCCGCCGCGAAGGCCTTCATCACATCGGGGTCGCGGTCATCCAGCATGTCGTTCAATGCGCGCATGACAGCTGGAATGGCCGGATGGGCGTCCTGCTCATACATCATCTGAAACGGGGCGAATGCGACGAGCGCGGCCGGCAAACTCACCGTTTCGGCCGGGTAGAGTTCCTCATCGAGGCTCGGCACGCTGAGGGGCGTTTCAATCAGCGCGTCGAAGACACGCTTTGTATCGTCCTCCAACCCGTCGCAGACGGAGGCGTCCTGCCGTTCGCACTCATCGAAGATGAGGCGGAAGTCGCGATCGATCCAGCGGTGCAGGCGCATCAAGTCGCCGAGATCGTTGGGAACGATGGCGTCGAGCACAAGCGCCCGGATGCCTTCGGGATCGACGTTCACAAGCATCTGCCCGAGATGGCTGCCGTAGCTGATGCCCCAAACGTTCCAGCTATCCAGACCCAGTGCACGGCGGAGCGCCCGCACGTCGCGGGCATTCTCGACCGTATTGTAGCCGCGCAGGTCCACGCCGCGCGCGGCTGCGGCCCCGAAACAGGCCTTCATGCGTTCGGCGTCTTCCAGTTCGCGTTCCAGCGTCGTCACGGACGTCACGTCCTCGCGGCGCGTGTCGCCATAGAACGGGCAGAGCTCATCCGACGCGCCGATGCCGCGCTGGTTCAGCACATAGAGGTCGCGCGTTTCCGTCAGTTCATGGTCGAGGAACCGCTCCACATAGGACGAGATGCCGACACCGGGTCCGCCCGTCAGATAGGCGACCGGATCATCGCGGACGACGAGGGCGTCCTCGTCGGACGAAACGTCATCCTCTTCTTCGTCTTCCAACCGGCCTTCGGCGACGATCTGCGCAAAGGCGAGGCGGATGCGGCGGCTGTCCGGAACTTCCCGATTTTCCGGCACGGTGATGAAGCCGCATTTCACACGGCCGGGTTCGTAATCGACCGAACCCTTGAACGGGCAGACGACCGACGTGACTTCGCTCAGCGGGTCGTCAAGTTGGAAGACCTCGATCTCGGGCGGTGCGTCCATTTCCAGCACGTCGACGTCTTGTTGAGCATGACCGATGCCGGCGAGCCCGAACGCAGTCGCCAAGCCCAGGGCCGCTCGCGTCAATATGTGTGAAAATGCCGTCATAACTGTCTCCCGTCACACGCGATCGATCACGACCGACCGCCCAGTCGCGTCAACACTCGAACAAAGTCGCTGGGATGGCAAGCCACGGAAAGTTTGGGTGCGGTGATAGGTTGATGGGACCCGGCGCAATTTTTGGACACGTTCGGCTTTTTGCTCAGCCTGATGAAGCTCTCGTGCAGCCGTCACTTAAGGCCCGTCCCCGGCATTTATTGCCGGGGTCTGCTGTCATGCTTCTCCACAAGAGGAGCGAGTCAGCTCCCCCTCGTCTTGTGATCTTTTATGAGACCAGACCCCGGCAATAAATGCCGGGGACGAGTTGAGCTTAGGGTGGCGAGGGCGCTAATCGCATTTCGTCCAGGCGTTCACGCCCAACCGACGTCCTCACTCACCCTAGCCGAACAGCTTCGACACGCTTTCGTCGTTGGCGATGCGCCGGATCGCTTCGCCGAGCAGCGTGGCCGAGGAGAGTTCGCGGATCTTGTCGCAGTTCTTGACGGCTTCGGGTTGCTCGATCGTGTTAAGGATGACGACTTCCTTCAACTCGCTATTGGTGATGCGCTCCACGGCCGGGCCGGACAGCACGCCGTGGGTGATGTAGGCCGATACGCTGGACGCGCCGTGATCCTTGAGCGCGGAAGCGGCATTGGCGATGGTGCCGCCGGAGTCGATGATGTCGTCATACAGGATGCAGTTTCGCCCGGCGACATCGCCGATGATGTTCATCACCTCGCTCTCGCCCGCCTTGGGGCGTCGTTTGTCCACGATGGCGATGTCGGCGTTGAACATCTTGGCGATGGACCGCGTCCGCACCACGCCGCCCGTATCCGGCGAGACGAACATCAGGTCTTCGCGGTCGCGGGCCGTCCACTGGTCCTTGATGTCGGCAACGAAGACGGGTTGGCCGAACAGATTGTCCGTGGGAATGTCGAAGAAGCCCTGGATCTGCCCGGCATGGAGATCGACGGTCAGCACGCGGTCCGCGCCTGCCGTGCTGATGAGGTTGGCGACCAGCTTGGCGGAGATCGGCGTGCGGCCGCCCGTTTTCCGGTCCTGCCGCGCATAGCCGTAATAGGGCACGACCGCCGTAATACGCTGTGCCGAAGCCCGCACCAGCGCGTCGATCAGGATCAACAGCTCCATCAGATGGTCGTTGGCGGGCGCGCTGGTGGGCTGGATGAGGAAAATGTCCTCGCCGCGCACATTCTCATTGATGCGCACGAAGATTTCCTGATCCCTGAAACGCTCTATGTCGATCTTGGTGAGGGGGACGTCCAGAACGTCGGCAATGTCGCGCGCGAGCCCATGGTTCGCGGTGCCGCTGATCAGCTTCATCTGCTATCCCCTCCAAGGATGCGGGCGGGACCTGTCGGGCCGCGTCCGCTTTCGCGCGTCCCCTAGCCAGCGCGGCGTAGCGTGTAAATCAACAGGGCAACATGATTGCGGATATATTCCGCCCGAAATCGGATTGCCCCGTGTGCTGCGATAGCCGGTAGCTGAAAAGCGTGTCCGGGGCGGTATAGGTGTCCATGCCGCTGACGACCGCATCGACGCCCAGACCGCTCAAGCGGGCGGCGACGTAGGCGGGCAGATCGAAATACATCCCGTCGCGTTGGATGAAGAAGTCTTTTGTCGCCGGATCGGCGGAGAGAGCGGCTTTGCGGAAATCTGCCTGGACCTCGAACGATTCCGGCCCGATGCACGGGCCAATGGCGGCGCGAATGGCTGTGGCGCCGTGTTCGCGCATGAGCGAGACCGTCGCGTCTAGAATGCCGCCGACCGCGCCGCGCCATCCGGCGTGGCAGGCCCCGACGACGCCTTTATCAAAGTCTTCTAGAAGCACGGGCACGCAATCCGCCGCCAGCGCCGCGATCGCCAGACCCGGCGTCCGGGTGACGAGTCCGTCGCCCTTGGGGCGCTCCGTCAACGGGGCGTCGATGAAATGCGCGGTCGCGGAATGGGTCTGCCAGCAGTTCTGTAAGCCTTCCGCGCCGAGCCAGCGGCGGACGCGGTCCCTGTTTTCGCGCACGCGCGCAGGATCATCCTTCGATCCCAGTCCGCAGTTCAGGGAGTCCCAAGGCGAGGGCGACACGCCGCCCGCACGACCCCAAAAGCCGTGCGGTGCGCGCAAATGCGCCGTCTCGAACACACGGTGATCGGTCATGTGAAGCCTAAGGGCGCGGGGAGGCCGTTCGAGGAGAGGCAGATGGCCTTGAACAGCGTGCCCATCTCGTCTTCGTCCAGCAAGCGGCGAAGCTGCCTGACCAGCTTGGGCCGCGCTTCCGCATTGCCTTTCAGCAGCGCCATGGCCCGGACCTCTATGCCGAGTTGCGACAGAAGCATACGCTGCGAGATCGGACCGTGTGTCGCCAGTCCCGCTTCCGTGGCCATCGCCGCGAGGCCCGCAAAGTCAACGCGGGCCGTCAGGTCCGTGTCGCCCGGCGCGCTGAAGACGCCGACCTTTTCGTGCCGCTTGACTGCCTGCAACGTATCGCCGAACTCTGTTTGGGCCGGTCCGTAGTCGATGAACAGGGCGCGGCCGGGCCGGGCGGAGAAACGCTCCGACAGGTGATCGGTCAATTGTGCGGCGGACGGACACACTTCGAGCAGGTCTCCGTCCACGGGGTCCGGATGCGTTCCAGGGAACGACGCCGTCACACTGTCCGCCGCGGCACGGCCGTCCGTTTCGAACCGCAACCGTCCATCGGACGAACCGATGCGCCGTTCGCTCCACCCGCCTTGGGCGCGAACGAATTGCCGGATGGGAAGGCAGTCGAGGAACTCGTTGCCCACGACCAACGTCGGCGCGTCGTCCACCGCCTGGATCGTATCGGTCCAGCCGACCTGCGCGCCGCTGGGGCCGAGCGTCCGGGCCTGGACCGCCTGAAGGGCCGCGGACGCTTCGACCAGGCTCACGCGCGCGGCCGCCATGCAGTCGGGCTCGAGCGCCACGGCCTTGAGCATGTCCGCCATCATCACGCCGCGCCCAGGACCGAGTTCGACCAGGTTGAAGCGCGAGGGGCGACCAAGATCGGCCCAGCTTTGGACCACCCACAGGCCGAGGCATTCGCCGAACATCTGGCTGATCTCAGGTGCCGTGACGAAGTCACCCTCGGAACCGAGCGGGTCGCGCGTGGGATAATACCCATTGACGGGATCGAGCAGGCATAGCGTCATATATTCCGCGACGCTGATCGGGCCGGTCTCGCGGATGCGCTGGTGAATGCGCCGTTCCAGCGCCGTTTCGGGCATGGGCTTAAGCGGTCTTGGCCGGGGCGGCTTGGTCCTGCCGCGCCGCATAGGCGGGTTCCACGGCAGCCCGCCGCGCCGCCCAGATGGCGACGCCCAGCCCGACCGCCACCATGGGCAGGCTGTATGCCATGCCGCGCGTCAGCATTCCGAATTGCGGGATCGGATCCGGTGTGCGCACGAACTCCACCATGAAGCGGAAAACCCCATAGCCCAGGACGAAGACGCCCGTGATCAGACCTGGCTTGGACAGCGCCTTGACCCGTGTCGTCAACACGCGCAGAATCATCCAGAGGACAAGTCCTTCGAGGAACGCCTCGTAGAGCTGGCTAGGATGGCGCGGCAGGCTGTCGGGCGCTTTGGGGAAGATGACGCCCCAGGGCAGGTCGGTCGGGTGGCCGTAGAGTTCCTGGTTGATGAAGTTGGTGATGCGCACCAGCCCCAATCCGATAGGCGCGCCGATGCAGGCCAGGTCCGCGAACCGCATGTAGGATGTCTTCTTGCGCCACGCCGCATAGCCCACCGCTGCGCAGACGCCGAGGAAGCCCCCATGGAAGCTCATGCCGCCGCCCCGTATGCCCAGCACGATGTCCTGCGGTGCGGTCCAGAGTGTGTCGGTCGAATAGAGGATGACCCAACCGAGCCGTCCGCCCACGATGATGCCGATGAAGGCATAGAACATGAGATCGTTCAGGTCGTTGCGTGTCGGCACGATCTGCGGCCCGCGCGGCGGTCCGGCGGGCAACCAGTATTTGCCCGTTTCCGCCACGCGCGCCGCGTAGAGATAGGCCGCGAACAGGCCGACCACATAGGCGAGCCCGTACCATTTCAGCTGGAAGCTGCCGATCTCGAGCGCATTCTCGCTGAGCCAGCTGGGGAATACGATCGCGCCGATGAGTTCGAGGGACGTCATGGCCGCGTCCTAGCGGAGCGGGCCGGGGGTTGAAAGGCGAAGTTGGCCCAGCCTGGTCCAGGGTGCCCCAGGGTCGTCTATGGCAATATCGGCCGGTGCTCCCTAGATTGTTCGTGAACCCTCACAGGAGCCCGACCATGCAGTCCCGCAACAAGCCGCTCGCAGACCTGTCCAACCTCGTCGCCAACGCCGTCGGCGCGGCCAAGGGTGTGGGCGATGAGCTCAAGGCCGTGACGCGGTCCCAGGCCGAGAAGTTCATTGCCGACATGGATCTCGTCACGCGCGAGGAGTTCGATGTTCTCAAAATGCGCCTCGACGCGGCCCATGCGGAGATCGAGACGCTAAAGGCGGCGCAAAAGCCCAAGCCCAAACCGAAGCCTAAGGCAGCCCCGCGAAAGACGGCAAAGTCGTAAATCTTCGCGCTTTGTCGCTATGCCGAATGATGAAGGCGGACAACTTCAATACGCCTCGTCCCATCACCAACGTCCTATCCGTCATCGCACAGCTCGACTGTGCGATCCAAGCGGCCGGCAATGGGCTCCGCATCGTGGATCGCACGATCAAGTCGTGCGATGACGGCAGGAGAGACAGGGAGGGCTTTTCGAAGAAAAAACGTGAGGACATGTCGAAGCCATGATTTCCTCCCCCTTCAGGGGGAGGTGGCGCGCCGCAGGCGTGACGGAGGGGGCTCCCTCGGTCGAAGGGCTCGCTATCCTGCGACAGCCCCCCTCCGCTTCCCTCTGCTCAGCACCTGCCCTTGAAGGGGGAGGAAATACTGACGTCATCGCGGCCTCAGGCTTTCACCTCTAAATCTTCCCCGACATCGCACAGGCCGACTGTGCGATCCACGCGGCTAGCCCGCCACGAAAAAAGCCGCGCCCCCGCGAGGGTGCGCGGCCATGTGGGCACGCTGTCTTTTAGCCCTACACGCTGGCGGTCTTCAGGTCCGGGATGCACAGCACCTGGCCGGGATAGATCTTGTCCGGGTCGCTCAGCATCGGCTTGTTGGCCTCGAAGATTTCCGGATAGAGCTTCCACGTGCCGTAATAGGTCTTCGAGATCGCGGACAATGTGTCGCCCGATTCGACCGTGTGGAAACGGGATGCCCGGCCGACCATGCGCGTCGACGCTTCGTCCTTGACGCCGCCGACGCCTTCGACATTGCCCACGGCCAGGATGATCTTTTCCTTCATTTCCTGGCTGACGGCCTCGCCCTTGACCGTGACGACACCATCATCGTCGACGTGGATGTCCACGCCGTCCGTGTCGAGATCGTAGCTCTTGACCTCTTTCTTGAGCTTCTCTTCCGCGTCCTTGCCGCCGAAGATCTTGCCAAGGCCGCGGCCTGCGGCTTTCACAAAGGGTATCATTCCGAACATATGGTGGTCTCCTTGAGGTTCGACCGAAGGTCCGGATACCTATAGCGCCCCCCGATCTTTAGCCAAGGTCAAACTCCGCATCCGCCCTTTCGTTGCACGCGCCGACCGTCGCCATGGCAAAAGCCCGCCTTTGCCGTGCGCGGCCCGCGATGAATGCCCGAATTCAATGGTTGGCGCGGCGCGGTCGCTTCGCTAATGCGCCCCGGACAAAAGGAACCGATACGGTCGGCCGGAATTGCTCTGGCACGTCCGCGCGATCTGTCGGATCGAACGAAGGAAGAAGCGCATGGCCACCATCATCCAAGCCGGAGTGAGCATTTTCGGACTGTTCTATATGGATCCGGCCCTGCTGGCTTTCGCCATGATCTTCATCTTCTTCGCCGTCCTGAACTATATCGACAAGAAGCGGATCGACTAAGCCGGACAACCGGCCGCTCCGGCCGCGCCGCACGCCGTGCTCCTTCCCGCCCTCCTGCTGATCTTCGGCCTCGTCATCCTCGTGGTGGCGGGCGACGTACTTGTGCGCGGGGCGGCGGCGCTGGCGCGGCACTGGGGCGTGCCCGCGCTGATCGTCGGCTTGACGATCGTGGCGTTCGGCACGTCGGCTCCCGAACTCGTCGTCAGCGTCGGTGCGGTTCTGGACGGCGTCGGCAATATGGCGGCAGGCAATGTGGTGGGATCCAACATCGCCAACGTCCTGCTGGCTCTGGGATTGCCGGCGCTGATCATGGCAATCCCGACCAATATGAGCGGGGTGGCGCGCAACACGTTCGTCTGCGTCGTCGCGACCCTGCTTTTCGTCGCTCTCGCCTTTATGGGCAATCCGCTGGGCCGCTGGCAGGGCGCGATCCTGTTCGCGGGCATCGTGATCTACCTTACGTGGATGTTCCGGCTTGCCCGCGCAGGCGTGGACGAAAGCATTCTGGAGGAGATGGCCGAGATCGAAGAAGGGAAGGGCGGTCTGCCGCAATCGGTTCTTATCGACTTCCTTTATGTCGTTTTCGGGCTGATCGGCCTGTTCATCGGCGGTGAACTAATCGTCGGGAACGGCGTGAAGCTCGCCACCGGGCTCGGCGTGTCCGAAACGGTGATCGGCCTGACCATCGTCGCCATCGGCACGTCCCTGCCGGAAATCACCACCGTCGTCGTCGCCACGCTTCGCGGCCATTCGGAAGTCGCCATCGGCAACGTGCTCGGCTCCAACGTCTTCAACACGTTCGCGGTCATGGGCGCGGCGGGCCTGACCGGACCCGTGCTGATCGAGCCGTCTCTCTACCGTTTCGACTTCTGGGTCATGCTGCTCTCCACCTTCGTGCTGATGGCGTTCGTGCTGACGCGCAAGCCGATCGGGCGCAAGACGGGCGCGGCCTTTGTTCTCGCCTACATCGCCTACATGGCCGGTGTCGCGTTCTTCGCGATGTGAGTGCGCTCGTGATTCTGGAGATCGAGAAAGAATTCCAGTTCGAGGCCGCGCATTATTTCGGTCACGCGGATGCCAACGACCTGTTCAAGAAGATCCACGGCCACAGCTTCAAGGGCAAAGTGGTGATCCGGGGCGAGGCGCAGCAGGACAAGGGCTGGGTCCGCGACCTGTGGAAGATCGAACGGATCGTCAAGGAAGTGGTCGCCCCGCTCGACCATGCCTTGCTGAACGAGGTCGACGGTCTGGACGCGCCCGCGCTGGAACAGATCGCGCATTGGATTTTCGAGCGCCTCGCACCCAAGCTCGACGGGCTACACTGCGTCGAAGTCGGACGCCCGTCCTGCGGCGAGCGCGCCAGGGTCATTGCGGAATGAAATCTGTTCTCGTCACAGGCGGCGCGGCACGCATCGGCGCCCATATCGCGCGCGGGCTGGCGGCGGATGGCTGGACCGTTTGCGTCCATTACCGCACCTCCTCGGGACCTGCCGAAACCCTGGCGACTGAGATCGGCGGTGTGGCTGTGAAGGCGAACCTGCGCGTGCCAGAAGACGTGGCGAGCCTGGTCGAACGGGCGCGCGGCGCGGTGGGTGGTCCGCTCTACGCACTTGTCAACAACGCCTCGACCTTCGATCCCGACGCGGCGGACGACTTCACGGACGGCACGTTCAACCATCATATCGACGTCAATCTGCGCGCCGCACTGCATCTTTCCCGAGACTTCGCCGCGCAGGCGCCAGGGCAAGGCGCGATCGTCAACATGATCGACCAACGCATGTATCGGCCCTCGCCAGACTTTTTCACATACGGCGTCGCCAAGGCCGGATTGCTCTGGGCGACCAAGACGATGGCGCAGGCCTTCGCCCCGGACGTTCGCGTCAACGCCGTCGGTCCCGGCCCGACCTTGCGCAACCACACGCAATCCGTCGACGAATTCGAGCGCGAACGCCTGTCGACCCTGCTCGGCAACGGCTCTCCGCCGGAAGAGATCGTCGGCGCGGTCCGCTATCTGCTCGGCGCGAGGTCCGTCACGGGGCAGATGATCGCCGTCGATGGCGGCCAGCACCTGAATTTCGAGCCCGTCTGATGGGAAAGCGCCCCATGTTCCGTCGCCTGTCCCGCAAGGGAGAGACCTCGACGCGCATCTTCGTGCGCGGCCTGCTGATCCAGGCCAGCATCGGCGTCCACCCGCACGAGCACACCGAAACCCAGCCCGTCATTATCGACGTGGAGCTCGACATGGGCGACATGGCGCTACCCGAAAAGGACAGGCTGTCGGAAACGCTGGACTATGCGGTCGTGGCGGAGGCGGCCGAGCGCATCGCCCTGGAGGCCCATGTCCAGCTGGTCGAAACCCTGGCCGAACGCATCGCCGACTGGGCGCTCGCCGAAGACGCCCGCGTGCAACGCGTCGCCGTCTCCATCGCCAAACCACAGGCGCTGTTGAAAGCTGACGCGGCCGGGGTGGAAGTGGTGAAGGGGCGGTAGTCATGTCTCGCTTCGGTTCCCTCAACGTTCTCGGCACGGCGCTCCAGACCTGTTCGACCGAGCCCATGACCGGTTGGTTCCGGGATGGGTGTTGCGAGACGCAGGCGCAGGACCGGGGGCGGCATATCGTCTGCGCGGTCGTGACGGATGCGTTTCTTGCGTTCAGCAAGGCGCGCGGTAACGACCTGTCCACGCCTCGGCCGGAATATCGCTTCCCGGGCTTGAAAGCGGGTGATCGCTGGTGTCTCTGCCTGGACCGATGGCGAGAAGCCCACGCGGCGGGCGTGGCGCCGCAGGTCGTGCTGGAGGCGACGCACCAGATCGCGCTGGAGCGCGTCGAACTTTCTACACTTCAGGCGTTTGCAGTAGAGCCTTCGGACTCCTAGATTCTTCCGTGTGAACCCGCACGAATCGGACAGCAAGGTGGAGGACCTGACGGACGACGCATCCGCGCCCGTCCGCCTGGCCGACATTCCCGTGCGCAAGACCGGACCCGACCGGATCAAGCAATATGTGCGCCGCCTGCCCAACAAGCCGGGCGTCTACCGCATGACGGACGAACACGGCACGGTGCTCTATGTCGGCAAGGCGAAGGACCTGAAGAAACGGGTCACAGCCTACACGGCCTATGACCGCCACCCGACCCGGCTGCGCCGCATGATCCGCGCGACGACCAACATGGAGTTCGTCGTGACCGAGAGCGAGGTCGAGGCGTTGCTGCTGGAAGCGCAG